>VGNX01000012.1 GCA_016865855.1 Chloroflexota bacterium
CCAATCAGATTGGAATTCTTAGAGGAAGCTCTGGTTGCTTAAAGGTTGACTGAAATGACAGAAGGGTATAGGATATGGCTAGATCGAATTTCCACCAGTTACGTGACGCTGCCGAACTAGAAAAGAACATACAACTAAATGTTGCAGATGTTCAGAAATTGAACAAAGCTTTTGCGAATGGAACGAGTAAAGGTAACCTATTCTTTCTTAAAGAATCGCAGCCGCCTCGTTTATCACATACCTATTTGAGATATAGTTTACCGCTCTTCATGCTTAGAAACATAAAGCACGGAGCGTTAGCCAAAGAGACAATTTATATTATTCCTGGAGGTGGTGTATATTTTGCCAGGAAGAGCTACCCTATATTTAGTTATATTGATCAAGTTGTGCTCAAGTTGCATAAGACACGTAGAAATGCACTATATGGAATGAAATTTACCGTATGTTTTTTGAAATCCTCCTTCCTTTTGTGGTATTGCAAGAACAAGTTTGACGATATTGACCTATATAATCCGGAAATTCTTAAAAATTTACGTCTACCCTCTCTTGATATCAGGGTTCAGTCTATAAAAGATCAGCTTGTTAAAATAGAGGGCTATTTTGACAAGATTATTGATCTTGAAAGGAATTATCTACGTATAGCGCAGAAGCTGAAAAATGCTGAGCTGACAGAACATACTGAGAAGCATAATGCTGAGGTAGATAAAATTGCTTACGATGTAGATCATGTAATATATCAATTGTTGAACCTGACTACGGACGAAATATCTGTTATCGAGAATAATCTTAGGCTGAATGAAGTATATTTACCGAAAAGCGTCTAGTATTTCAACCCACGACTCCTTTAAGATTTTAGGCACAGTTGCCCTATGAAATCTGAACTCTACGGCTATTCTTCTAGCTTGTCTATCATTCTTAGCACGTGAGCCAATTCCTCAGCCTCAAACTCACTGGCAAGACTGCGAAGCACGACTAAACCAGCAGCAGAAGAGGTGCTGGAAAATTGATGACATAATATTTTGCATGCTCCCCTGTATCCACGGGACAGAGTATTCCTTTTTTAGGATTTAGAATTTTGGCAGGGCGAGGCTCTTGAGGTATTCGGCGCGGCGGGTCAAGGCTGCTAGAGCCTTTACGGCGTTGTCCGGCATGGCGAAGGCTGGTATGCCTTGCCTGGTTGCCAGGTGCATGCCCTGCCGCTGGTCAATGGAGTTGCCAGGTACTACGATTATAGGCTTCTTGGTCTGGTCACGTATGCTTTCCAGGCGTGACAGGAACCACTCGTCATGGATAAAGGCATAGCAAATCGTCAGGCAGGAGTCCACTGCCTGAGCCATGATCTCCAGGCAGGTGGCATAAATGAAAGGTGCCTCACTAAGGGGAGCCCATACCAGGTCTACCGGGTTTTTCAGGCTGGGGGAGGGTGGTATCTTGTCCTTAAGAAACTCACGGAGCTTCTGCTGAACATCTTCGGGAAGGGGTGAGACATTGAGCCCTGCCTTGGCGCAGGCATCAGAGCTGGCCACAGCTCCACCGCCGGCCTCTATCAACAGGCCTACCTCATTCCCCTTCGGCAGATAGGGGGAGCTGAAGGCTACGGCCAGGTCCATGAGTTCTTCCAGACTCTGGGCAGAGATTATGCCTTTCTGCCGGCTGGCCGCCTCAAACAAGGCGTAGTTACCTGCCAGAGAGCCGGTATGGGAGGCGGCTGCCTTAGCTCCAAACTCGGAGCTGCCCCCCTTCCAGACGATAATCGGCTTCTTCGGGGATATCTCCTCGGCAACCTTCAGAAAGCGGCCGGCTTGCTTTAAGCCCTCGATATAAAAAGCAATTACTTTGGTCTCAGAGTCATTGCCAAAATAGTCCAGGAAGTCCTCAATGGTAAGGTCGCTCTGGTTGCCGATGCTTATAATGCCGCTGAAGCGAAGCCCCCGCTCGTTGCCCAGGCGTGTCATGTTCTCGCTTGCCCAGCCGCTCTGCCCGACGAAAGCTACGCCGCCTGGCTCCATGGGCAATCTGGCGTAAGGTACGATAGTATTGACGTTGGCTCGTGGCGAGACTATTCCCATGCAGTTAGGCCCGACTATTCTCACATCTCCCTGGCGAGCTGCTTCCAGCATCTGCTGTTCCAGCTCCTTGCCCTCGGCTCCCAATTCGCTGAAGCCGACGCTATGAACGACGGCGAACTTGACACCTTTTTGGGCGCATTCAGCCATTACCTGGGACACGCCCTGAGCAGGTATGGCCATCACCGCCAGGTCTATTTCTCCAGGGATATCCAGAACGCTGGGATAGCTCTTGAGGGACATGATTTCGGATTCCTTGCGGTTTATGGGGTAAATTGTCCCCTTGTAGCCGTCTTTCAGCAGGCTGGAAACAAACATTCCGCCTGACTTTGATTCGTCCCTTGAGGCGCCGACTATGGCTATGGAGCGAGGTTGAAACAGGTTTTTAAGATCTGGGGAAGCAGTTGTGAATGACATATGTTTATCTAAGCACAATTCATATTTTGGTTTTACTGCGGCTTAAAGCTCTTCTAGGTGTTTTATCGGGCAGCGATTGAAATTATACAACAGGGAGCTCGTTATTGGGAAGACTAGAGATTCAATGAGCTTATTTGGAGGTCGGCATATATCTGGGTGTGGCCAGCGCGGCGCGGTCTCCTATCCTGGGCCCCCTCATTAAGCCAGCAGGTTCTAATTTTGAGAAGGGTGTACGAATGAATTGGGATTGCCGTTGTGTCCTTTCTCGTAAGGCTTTCAAGAATTGATGGTTATCCTGCAATTTGGCGACTTGGGGGTAGGCCCTGGGTAGTTGCCCGTGTCTTTTAGGAGACAATTGGACAGTTATGGTCGTGCCGCGTGCCATGTTCAGTTTGTAGCTATAATGGTCTTCAAAAGTATTTGTCAGGCGGCGCACACTAACAGGTCTCTGTCGTCCTGTGTTTCTTGCATAGCTCAGCAGCCCAACGCCTACGACGGTGGTAATGGGCTCCGGCATAAAGATTAAAGCTAAAGCTAGAGATTGTAGCCCTGCGTAGTATGTAGACTTCATGTCAATCTAGTTCGAAATATTTAAGCTTATCTGCCTATCTTTGTCAACTATGGCTTATTTCAGTTTCTTTTGGAGCCAGGCGATTCGGTCTCTAAGAGCTTTAACCGCTTCAGCACGGTTAGCGCAGCGAGTCAAGTTGTTAGCCAGCTTATCATCGCCGAACACATCGCGGACCCAGTTGCTGAAGTCATTCCTAAGTGGCGTCACATGATGGCGATAGGAGTCCTCAGTCATATGAGCTAAGCACTCAGCCAATTGATGTAAGCTCTTGGAAACACAGCCATCTTGGCAAAAGAAGCGCTTGTCTTCGCTGGCATCAGCTAGGGCTCTTGCCGCATCTTGTTTGGTTCTCACAGCCATTGCACACCTCCTTTCTCGCGTTATTCCTTGACCTTAAAGCTGTTCTCTAGCTATAATAAGTTGTTTCGCGAGTAATGAAATTCCGTAGATGAAATTGCGTTCATCACAAGGTTAATACATTTCTAACTTGACTTAAGCTAACACAATCTCTCTAGTTTTGTCAAAGACTTTACAGGAAATCGGTCAAATGGCCAAGTGGACTTTCATCACCAATCATGGTTTGGTTCTGGACTATATTGCTCGCAGTCCCAAGAATACAGCCCGGGTGATTGCTCAAGCGGTGGGCATTACGGAGAGGACGACGCACAAAATCATAGCTGAGCTGGAAGAGGCTGGCTATATTTCTCGGAAAAGGGTGGGCAGGAAAAATCAATATCACATTAATGCCAATCTGTCCCTGTGTCACCCCAGCCATGGCTAGGTGTCGGTGGGGGAATTGCTTCAGATAATGGCATGGAAAAAGGCTGACCCCGCCAAAGAGCAAATGAGACTGCCTATAAGTATTCCCTAACCGAAACGGGTACATACTGAGGAGATGGGATCTCTAATTGAGCGAGCTGCCAGAGATCTATTGAGAAGCAATTACGCTATTGCTTTGACTGGCGCCGGTATGTCGACCGAATCTGGCATACGAGATTTCCGCGGGCCAAATGGTATTTGGACCAAGGATCCTGAAGCGGAAAAAAGAGCTTATCAGACGTATCACAAGTTCTTGCGAGACCCCAAAGAGTATTGGGAAGACATACTAGGTGGGCGCTCCTTGCTTGGCAACCTTGAGAATACCAAGCCGAATCCTGGTCATTATGCCCTTGCCGGGCTGGAGGGAATGGGCATTTTGAAGTCCGTGCTCACCCAGAACATTGACGGCCTGCATGAGAAGGCAGGCAACAAGCGAGTTCTGGAGTATCATGGCAGCGTTTTTAAACTGAGGTGTCCTTCTTGTAGCTCAAGATTTAAACGTGAAGAATATGACCTGGAAAGACTCGCGCTGGAAGAGAAATTGCCGCCTCGGTGCGATAAATGTGGCAGCCCGGTAAAAGGTGATGTTGTTCACTTCAATGAACCGATACCCTCAGATGTCGCCCACGAAAGTCTTGAGGAAGCCTGGAAGTGCGACTTGATGCTGATATGTGGAACCTCGGCGGTTGTCTATCCTTTTGCTCAGTTGCCTCGGATAACCCGGCAGCGGCAGGTTGAGCAAGAACGAAAGACAGAATCTGGCCTCTATTTTGTGAAAAGCGAGGCAGCTACAATGATAATCGAAGTCAATGCCGAACTTACCCCGCTGACAGTCGAGGGAATTTCCGACTACTTAATTCAGGGGCGCACCGCCGAGATTCTACCCAAGATTGTTGAGGCTGTGAAAGAACTGTCCAAGTGAATTGGCAATACAAGCCGAGGTATTCCTTTTTTGCCTTGCCATAAAAGACACGCCTCTCCCCGTTGTAGCGGGGAGAGGCTGACGGACTGGTAGACTAACTACTTGGCGGCCCCGGCGGGGGCTTTGGCTGGGCGGGTCCTTTGCTTGCTCAAGGCGTCGTGGTCCCCGCCGCTCATGCCGGCGATGTACTTGACCAGCTTCTTTCTAGACTCGATGTCATACTGGGTAGTGATGGCGATTTGCTCCATAATCGGTGAGCCGCCACCATGGTAGCTGCCCACATTGTGTATGCCGCCAGTCGCTGAGCAAAGTACGTCACCCAAGTAACGCCAGAACTGGGCCTGATCCTCCACTGGCATGTCCCGATTCCGCTTGGTGTACTTCAGGAGCAGGTCCCTGGTCTCTGGGTTCACGAAATCTTTCTCGTAAGGGAAGGTTGCCACTACACCCCCAGCGATGTCACAGAGTATCTCCGCTTCACGCCAGACCGCCTCGCCTGTCAGGCAGCGTCCAACGTTGCAGTAAATCGAATTAGGAATGTAGGAACCGGGACCGTAAGGAACGAATCCTACGCCCGGCATGTAGACCTCCGGCCTACCAAGGTCAGAAGCTGTGTATCCGGCGGCATAGCCCAACTCGGTGGTCATGATGATCTCGGCTAGCTTCTCCCGGACATGGGGCGTCTTATGAACATTATTCACCTCGGCGGCGAGAGCCGCGGTCCCCAGGAGGATGTCGCCGATGGCCGGCTTACAGCCCGAATAGGAATGGCGGTGGAACAGGGCGAAGAGGAGGGCAAGCACGCCGCCGTGCTGCCATTCGCCGGCGAGGAAGACCCTTTCCCAGGGCACGAAACAGTTGTCAAAGAGCATGTAGGAATCTGTGGCGCCTGGCAAGAACCCGCGCTTAAAATGCTCCCTGTGCCTGAGGTTGTGGACGGTAACTACCTGTTTCAGTCCATCCCAGTCGCCCGGGATGGCGAAGGCGACGGCGTAGTCCTTGTCCTCGGGGCGCAACGCCCGGGTGGGCACTACCAGCACCTCATCGGCCACTGAAGCCTCGGAGATATGCAGCTTGCAGCCGCTGACCACGATGCCATCGCTAAGCCTCTCCTTGATCCGTACGTAGGCATCAGGGTTCGGCTGGTCGGCAGGTCTTAGCATCCTATCGCCTTTGACGTCCGTCTGAGCGCAGCAGCCCACCAGGTCCTCGGTTTGGAAACGGATGAGCCACTTCTTGAAGTTCTCGTGGTACTGGGTGGCATCCTTGTTCATCTTGTCCGCTTCGTAAGACACGTTGTAGATGGCGTTGGTGGCGTCGATGCCCATGCACCGCTGGATGCAACCGCCCACCTTCTGGCAGAGCATGCGGGTCATGTCCTGCTTCTTATGCAGGTCGTCGGTGTTCTGATGGATGTGGGTAAAGCGGTTGACCCTCTCACCGGTGAGATGAGAGATGGCGGTGCACAGCTCTTGGTTCTCCGGCCTGGCTGCTTCATCGAACGTGGTGCCGATGGTATTGATGCAGTCCATCTGGCTCTCGTCTGTGCGGTCGATCAACTCGCCGTCGAAGTAGATGTTCCGCCTCATCTTGGCCAGGCCTTGGATATACTGCTCCTTTGTCCTCATTTTTCTCCTCCTTACTCAATGGGTAACTAACTTGAGGTTACAGCGTTTTATTTGGGTGGATAACCCATGACTACTATGTTATCATAATTTAGGCAAAAATTTCATGTCGGGTTGCGTTACGTCCCGTCATTGGGTGGCTCCGAGTTTCATAGCTTCCCCTTTAAGCCCTCTGACTCAGCTTTCTCCAGTAGGACAGAAACAACTTCCGGCGCTGGTAGACATGAATGGCCACGAGAAGCGTGAATATCCAGCTCCATACCCACATCGGGAATAATAGATAGCGCTCCTCACCTGATACAGCACTGACCCAGCCGCTGGCAATGTCTGTTATCCCAATCGCTATCATCGCCAGGGTTACCGTCAGCCTGCTCATTCTGTACGATTTTTTGTTTTTAAACAGAGCCACCAGCAGGCGCCAGTTTTGCAGGAAATGCAGTATTAGAAAACACAGCACAATAAAGGCAATCGGACAGCTCACCAGCCTGGCTGTGTTGATGTCCAGTTTTCCCAGAAAGAAAGGCTGCAAGCTCACAACTAAAGCGGCCATTGCTATCGTCAACACGGCAATGGTAATTCGCCTCATCTTGCTTGTGTAGATGTCCATCTTAGCCTTTCTCCTTAGTTGAAGTATGGCTGAGTTGTTCACTTATTCCACCTGCGACACACCAGCTCGATTATACATTTACGCAAACCAAAATGGAATCCCCGCTAATCCTTACGCAAGTAAGTGAAATATGATAATATAAGAGAGGTTCGCTTTAGCCTTGATTGCTGGCGACCCTAAAAAAATAAAAGGAGGTTTTGAAAGATTTACAAAAAGATTGGCTCGCTCCTAATTGCCCTACTGCTGACAGTAGGCCTGGTGGTAAGCGGATGTGCCCCGGCAGCACCACCAGCAAAAGAAACCGTCACTTTTGCTATCGTTTCTGACCCGCATATCGCTGTAGCGGCTCCGGGGTTCACTTTGGAGACTGACCCATACATAGACAGCGAACCAGGCAGGAAATTGCACAAGGAAAGTGTAGAACTGTTCACGGCTGCCACGAAGATGGTCAATGCCATTCCTGACCTGGACTTCATTCTCATGCCCGGGGACCTTACCAAGGACTCTGAGCGCTACAATCACAAAGAGTTGCTTGAGCTGCTGCCGAAGTTTAAAGCTCGGCTCTACGCCGTGGGCGGAAACCACGACAGGAAGCATCCCGAAGGTCTGGTTGAGAAGATAGACCCAAAGGCTGATATTGTTGATGTCGGTGAGCTACCTACTCTGTATAAAAAGTACTGGGGTCCAGGAGGGAAAGTCTACTACAGTGTGACTCCGGTAGCAGGCGTTCAGTTGATTGTATTGGACTCCGCGCGTCCTCAAGACCACGATGGTGAGATCATAGGAGAACAGCTTGCCTGGCTGCGTAGCGAGCTTGAGGCGGCGAAGAAGAAAGACTTATTTGTTATAGTGATGCTTCATCATTTGATCGGTCCTCATCTTCCTGGTCTGGATGAGAAACACACCATGCACAAGATTTTCGACTACATGATTATTGAGAACGCAAGCGAATTGAAGTCCATTCTCAAGGAATTCGATGTTCCGCTTGTAATCAGCGGTCATGCTCACATTCAGGACGTTACCGAGGAAGATGGCATCTACTACATCGCCACAGGCTCCATTGTCACCTATCCCCATCCGATACGGGTTCTGGAGCTGAACCTGAAGGATGGAACACTGAAGGTGACCACACAGAGGATTGAAAGTATTCCCTCGCGTCCGCAGCTCCTGGCTTATTCCAAAGAGATTTATGCCACATGGTTCGAATCATACATGGTAGGACTTCTTAATAAAACCCTTGGTGTGCCCGAAGAGTTTGCTAAGTTAGCTGCGGCAGAAATGAGGGAAGGATGGCCGATGATGTCCGCAGGAGATGAGAAGTTCCAGTATGCACTTGCTGATTTCATTTCTGGCGGCACCACGGGTGACCCGGGGGTCGACGCTCGGATTCAAATGGTTCTGACGCTCCTGAACGGCTTCAGCGACAGGTTACCGCAGGATAACAACCTGACAATCCAGCTACAAAAATAGGTAGGAACCAAGACAAGTAAAGGTGAGATTAGGTTTCACCTTCGCCCTGGCCCTCCTCCATCAGGGGGAGGGCCAGGGGGGTTGGCTCTGGGCTTAATGCCTCTGGCAATGACAGATAAACACTGTTAGCTGGCTTGACTACTACCTATGGCTCATCTAAAATGATGGCGGCAGAGTGTCATGTTTGCTCGTCTTAGTCAGAACCTGAGCGTCAACTCGCCCTTCCCCCTGTGTTTAGGTACTATTACCTTTCCCGTTTCTCCGTTTTGTTGGCAATGGAGGCACCTCTTTGTTTAAGTTATCCCTCTTTCCGAGAGAGGAGAAATTCTTCGTCCTTTTTGAGCAGAGCGCTCAGAATGTAGTTAAGATAGCTAAGCAGCTAAGAGACATGGTGAACACGTGGGAGAATGTTAAAGAAAGAGTGGGAGTAATAACTAGCCTGGAGCATGAGGGGGATGCAATTACTCATCAAATTATCGCACAGCTACACCGTACCTTTGTAACCCCATTCGATCGCGAGGATATTGCTTTGTTGGCTGAGTCTCTAGACGATATAACTGACTTCATCCACTCGGCGGCGGATGCTATGTTGCTCTACAGGGTAGAGCGTCCTACTGATAAGGCCAGGGAGCTTGCTAATATTGTCGTGCAGGCAGTGATTGAGGTCGAGAAGGGGGTGTCTGAAATACATGGTCGCATCGACCGAGATAAACTTCTCAAACTATGCGTGGAGATTAATCGTCTGGAGAACGTGGGGGATAGCGTTTATCGCTCGGCGCTCGCGGAGCTTTTTGTTAACTCAACGGATTTTGCTTACCTCATCAAGTGGCGCGAGATTTACGAGGATATAGAGACCGCCATAGATAGGTGTGAGGATGTGGCTAACACCCTAGAAGGCGTGGCTCTGAAGTATGCCTGAGCTCCTGTGCCAAACTTGGCCAAACTTGCCTTGTAAATCAGCCTGACGAGATAAATGGACATAAGTATATCCTTGGTCATAGTGCTGCTATTGGTTCTGGCGGCCGAGTTTGTCAATGGCTGGACCGATGCCCCAAACGCTATCGCCACAGTTGTCTCTACTCGCGTCCTTTCGCCTCTCCAGGCGGTGACCATGGCCGCAGTGCTGAATATTGCAGGAGCACTGGCTACGGGCACTGCTGTGGCATTTACCATTGGTAAGGGTATTGTGCAACCGGAGGTAATAGGGTTGCATACTGTAGGGGCAGCCATGATAGCTATAATTATCTGGAGTACCCTGGCGTGGCGATGGGGTTTGCCTACCAGTGAGACCCACGCACTGGTTGCTGGGCTTGCCGGGGCTGGGTTAGCCGCTGCTGGCCCTTCAGTGCTGCTATGGGCAGGATGGCAGAAAGTCTTGATAGGTTTAGGATTAGCCACTGTCATCGGCTTTTCCCTCGGCTTTATAGTTATGGTCATTATTTACCGTCTGTTTCATCGCGCCAGGAGTATAGTTATCAAGAATGTTTTTGGTCGGCTTCAGATAGTTTCTGCGGCTTTTATGGCTTTCAGCCACGGGAGTAACGACGGACAGAAATTCATGGGAGCCTTTGCCCTGGCTCTGTTTCTGGGAGGAGTGCTACCCGAATTTCATGTGCCTGTATGGGTCATCCTTCTCTGCGGTACAGTTATAGGATTAGGTACTGCTTTCGGCGGATGGCGCATTATCCGAACCATGGGGTTTCGACTCACCCACCTTGAGCCGGTGAATGGCTTTGCTGCGGAAACCTCTGCCGGTCTTGCCATTATTATAGCTTCCTTTTTGGGCATACCTTTGAGCACTACTCAGACTATTAACACGGCTATAATGGGGGTTGGATCTACACGGCGGTTTTCAGCAGTGAGGTGGGGTGTTACCGGTGAGATCGTCATGGCCTGGCTCCTCACTTTCCCTGCCTGTGCTGTCCTTGGTTACCTGTTCGCCTTGCTGCTCAAACCAATATTCTCGTAGGCTTACTGGAAATTTCTTGAACTGAATTAATCAAATATGTAGCCCAGGCGGCTGGCGATGTGTATAATTAAACTGTTGGGGAGGTAATAACCATGGAAAAGAGTACCACTTTTCACAAACGTTTTCAGGAAATTCAAGGCGATGTCCTGACTATGAGCAGCATGGTGACGAAGGCGATAAACCGCTCTATCGAGGCGTTGAAAAACCGGGATTTAAAGCTGGCGCACCGGATAATTGCTGGTGACGCCAAGATTAATGAGCAGCGGTTTGCTATCGAAGACAGATGCATTGAGCTTATGGCTGCACACCAGCAGATGGTCAGTGACCTGCGTACAATTGTATCTGTCCTCAGTATCATAACGGAACTTGAAAGAATCGGCGACTATGCCGAAGGAATTGCCAAGATTGTAGTCATGATTGGTGATGAACCGCCCTTGAAGCCGCTGATTGATATTCCACGGATGGCGGAATTGACCACCGAAATGATCGATAAGAGTCTCCAGTCATTTGTAGCCCGTGATGTGGAGCTGGCAAAGCGCGTCGTCACCATGGATAACGTAGTGGATGGTCTTTATGACCAGGTCTTCCGCGAGCTTCTCACCTTTATGATGGTTGACCCGAAGACCATTAATCGGGCGACCCGCCTCATCTGGGTTGCCCACAACCTGGAACGCGCCGCCGACAGGGTAACCAATATCTGCGAGCGTGTCGTCTTTACCGTAACCGGGAAGATGGGGGAGCTGGAGGTTTCTAATTATTAACGAACCAGCCTGTCATTACGAGCGAAGCGAAGCAATCCCTGCCTTTCCTCCATCCCCCAACAGAGATTGCCACGGCACTGGGTGCCTCGCAATGACAGGTAAAGGGGCCGAGATTGCCACGTTGTTTACGCTCCTCGCAATGACATAAAAACTCCCTGGTGACGATTACGGTTGTTCAATCTAGCTTTTAAGAAGCTTTCTTACCTGAAGCTTGTTTAAGTTGGCCTGGGAACAGCGGCTCGTGTCTTACGTCTACAGGTATCGGGTATCGGATGCCGGTTTGGTGAGTGGCTTCAAGACCTCTGATTACCTGATCAAGTAAGCTGGCAGGTATGGTGAAAGCCAGCTCGTCATCCTGCACCATCGCCCAAACCCTATCGCCATTTCCGGGCAGCACTACCTTTGGCTCCTTGGTCTTGAATGTTTGCAGAACTCCTTCAGTGCAGGTTCCGCCTCGGCCGCTGAAAACAGAATGCACGCTTATGCCTGTTTCCTGGGTTGCTCCGTGCACCAACCTCATTGCCTGCGCCGGATTGCAAAACATCATGACCAGGTCTGGCTCGACTTTAGTTCGCTCCAGCGGGGAGAAAACCACCCCAGCATATTGCCCTTTGTTTAGCTTGACCTGCTCAACAGCTTCCATAGTTGTCTTGGCGGCAGCGTCGTTGGCTGCGTAGTTCATCACTTTCATAAAATCGGTTAAAGCTTTTTTGATCTCAGGCTCTGACTCGCTCCATCCGTAGGTGTACATGGCAATTGGGCAGGCATTGTCTTCGGTTGTCATACCTACTGTCCAGCCATACTTGCGGGTTAATGTCAGCCCGACGCAGATATTTGTCTTAACCCCCATTTCCTTAAAAGGACGTCTGGTTTTCTCGGGGAAGTCAGCAACGCTTTTCACCAGCTTCACGGCAATGGGGAAGGTCAGCGGTCGTATGAGTCTATTCAGAGCCTGCGCCTTTTCGCTCCAGTCTGTCACAGTGTCACCTCCAACTGTAGTTTATTGAGGCCGGATTTCTATTCGGCAAACAACATTTTAGATGTGATGCCAGGCGATGTCAAACTCTGCTCTTTAGTGAGTGGTTGTCGGCTTTGAATTGCCGCCTTCGTTGTAAATGAAGCAATGTGTCTGAAAAATGTAGTTGCGAGGCTTTAGCCTCGCCGGCACGACCCTAAAGGGTCGTGGCTACATGTTGGAACAATAAAGACGTCGGGACAAGTATTGGGACCTGTCCTTAACTGCGGAGGTGGGGCAAAGACAAAAAGCTATAAAAGATGATACAATAGCCAAAGTGTTTTAGCGTCCGGAGGTCAGTTTAATGGTTGAAGAGCTTTTGCCTGATCTTTACAGAGTCGAAATTCCTCTTCCCAAGAGCCCTCTGAAAGCTTTGAACTCCTATGTGGTAAAAGGGCAGGAGCGGTTTTTGATTATTGACACGGGGATGAACCGCGAGGAATGTCTGCGCCCAATGCTCTCTGCTCTAAAGAAACTGGAAGTTGACCTGAGCAAGACGGACTTTTTCATTACTCACTTACATGCCGACCATTCAGGTCTGGTGGGGACTTTGGCCACTGATGCGTCCAAAGTTTACTTCAACAGGCCAGAAGCCTCCTTTGTTACTTTCCAAGGTTCTGAAGACTACTGGAAAGGACTCTTTGCCTTTTATCACTCTAATGGCTTCCCCGAAGGTGAGATTAGGAAGGTGTGGGAGGGCCATCCAGGCTATCGGTATAGCTCAAGACGTCAGGTTAATTTGACCGCTGTAGAGGAAGGAGATGAGATAGAAGTTGGTAATTACCTGTTCCGATGTATCGAAACCCCGGGGCACTCCCCGGGACATATGTGTCTTTATGAGGCTAACAAGAAAGTCCTTGTGTGTGGAGACCATATTCTTTTTGACATCACTCCGAACATCACTCATTGGCCGCAACTGGAAAATTCACTCAAGCAATATCTGACAAACCTGGAGAAGGTTTATACGCTTGATGTGAATCTTGTTTTGCCTGGCCATCGCAATCTCTGGAACAACCACAGAAAAAGGATTATGGAATTGCAGGAGCATCATCGGAACAGGTTGAATGAGGCGCTTGCTGCTCTGGAAGATGGCGAAAAGACGGCTTGGGAGGTAGCCCCTTATATAACCTGGGATATAGACTGCAACTCGTGGCAAGAATTTCCCTCAGTACAGAAGTGGTTTGCCGTTGGGGAGACTATTGCTCACTTAGACTATCTCGAGGCAGACGGCAGGGCACGTAAAGAGACGAAAAACCATAAGGTATTGTATTCGCTGGCATAACGAAAATCATTGAAAGCTTTTTGGGATAGCATGGAGGAAAATGAGCTATCGTAGTTACCGAGGTGATAATATAGCGCCAATACTGGCCATAATAATCCTCTGCTTCCTGGTGTATATAGCAACCATCGTAGCAGGGATTCTAGGTCACGACCTGATACCGCTGCTGGGGCTGCGAACTGCGTCTTTCCTTGCGCAGCCCTGGACAATCGTGACTAATCTTTTTGTTCATGGTGGCATATGGCATCTGCTATTCAATATGTTGACCTTCTACTTTTTCGGCAGCTTCTTGAGCAGACTGGTCGGGACTCGTGCCTTTCTCATCATATACTTCTGTGGGGGAATACTGGGCAATGTATTCTTTATGCTCCTGGGTTCGCCTTTTGCCATAGTTATTGGTGCTTCTGGCGCTATCTTTGCTTTAGGTGGCGCCCTCGCCGTGCTAACGCCCAGGTTGCGAGTGTATGTATTTCCTATACCGGCTCCTATCCCTCTCTGGGCGGCGGTGCTGGGAGGTTTCCTCATAATGTCTTTTGTCCCCGGCGTGGCCTGGCAAGGTCATCTCGGCGGTCTGGTTTTCGGCCTTATAGCCGGCCTTGTCTTGCGTAGAGGGGTGCGTACCCCATTATCTTAGTTTGCCCGCAGTACCATGCAAAGTCGGTTCTTCACCAAGGCAGGCTTGTACCATTTTCTTTTCTCTCTTGAAGCCTCGGCTCAAGATTTTGTGACTGTATATATCGCCCCCCCTTCTTTTCCGGACTATGCGGATGCGCTGTTATTAGGGCCGAAGTACGGTGCCTATGCCAACGAGATTAAGGAGGCAATTAAAACCGAGGCGGTCACCAGCGGCGTCGAGAAATACGGGACCGGGGCAGCCATATTCTGGAATGGAATTGGGAGCAAGCACATTGTCCTACCGCCGTTCCCCATTGCCGAAAATAAGGTTTCCGCAGGGAAACTTGATGTCTCAATCCTCTACGAAGTCTTAGAGAGGAGACATGTCATTGGTGTCGTGTTGGTAGCATGGGGCTCGTATGCCGTAGGCATATTCGATGCTGGCAATCTGGTGGAATGGAAAACGGGCACGGGTTATATACATAAAAAACACAGGAAGGGTGGCAGAAGCCAGAAGAGATTTGCCCGGAGAACCGAGGAGCAGAAGAAGGATTTCCTGCGAAGAGTGGGCAATAGAATTGAGGAGAGATTCGGGAGCTTCGCCCCAGACCGTATCTTTTTTGGCGGCAACAGGCTGATTTTAAAGCCGCTGATACAGGAGTGTAAATACCTGCAGACAAAAGCCAGCAAAATTTCGCCGCGGATTATAGATGTAAGATATGCCGATAGGGAGGCTCTGGTCAGTAGCCTGGCCGAAATAACTAAGTCCCTGGTTTTTACTTTTTGACAGGCAATAGTGTTTATTTGCTGTTTTGTGTGGCGTTCTCTTCGGCGTCATTACGGGGAGCGCAGCGACGAAGTCCTTATTCCTCTCCCTTGACGGGAGAGGCTAGGTGAGGGTGAGAAGACTGCTGTACAGGCTGACTCCTGTGCTATAATTATAAGTCGAGTTCAGGGTCAATCACGAAAAACAAGGAGGTAATATGGGCTACTTGGAAGAGATGGCGAAATATCAGAAGACGGAAAAACAGAAAAGCTTCTCAGCCGATTTTCTCGAACGGCAGCAGATAGAGGATTACGAGTTCTGGGATGAAATAGAGATAGGCAAGGAGACTGTAATACCGTTCAAGTTCGAGGTCAAGGCTGAGGACGTGATTGCTTACGCGGAAGGAGTTCCTGATGCTAACCCCGTGTTTTACGATGAGGAATACGCCAAGAAATGCGGCTACGATGGATTAGTGGCTCATCCCCTGTTCGCTACTCAAGTCCTTTTCTTCCTTCTCACGAGGGGGCGTGGAAGCTGGATCAGGACTCCGGGAGCCAGAAATCCAGGCCAGATACTTGAATGGCATGACCCGATTCGGGTAGGCGATGTTCTTACGGTTAAGACTAAAAGCTATGACAAGTGGATTAAAAGAGGAAAATATTACATGAGGTATCTGTCCGAGATGTACGACCAGAACGGCAAGTTGAAGGGAAGATGCTTCATGACCCTGATCTTGCCTAGATCCAAGGCCGATGTCTTGAGGTTCATCAAGGGCGAGCATGCTCTGGAGGCGTGAGGCAGAAAGTGTTTATTTGTCATTGCAAGGCGCGCAGCGACGTGGCAATCCCAAAGTCCTTGTCTTCTGTCATCCTGAGCGAAGCGAAGGATCTAGGCCATTCACAAAGTCTACTTATTGAGATTCTTCGGTCGCTCCGCTCCCTCAGAATGACAGAGAGTGAAGGGCTCGCAATGACGGGGCGTAGAGCGATGGAATAGCAGAGTGAATTTGCTCAACAATTTTAGGAGGCGAAGAAAATGGCAACGAAGTTAACCTTTGAGTCGGTAAATTGCGGTGATGTGCTGCCTGAAGTTAAGCAGCACATAAGTCAAGAGGTTATCTGGAGACACGCTGTAGCTTCGCTTGATTATAATCCGGTTCATACTCATCCAGAATGGTGCAGGACAGCCCAGGTCTTCGGCTTGCCGCTTCCGGTGATGCACGGTAATCAGACGATGTCGCTGATGGCAACGGTGGTTACCAACTGGGCGTTCCCTGTCGGTGGCAGGTTGAAGAGAATGGAGGTCAAGCTTATTAAGCCTGTGCCTGTCGGTTCTACCTGCACTTATGGCGCTGCGGTGACCGAAAAGCACCCGATTAGCAAACGGGAAAACTTTGTAGTTCTTGATTTGTGGGTAATGAATCAAGATGGGGAGAAGGTAGCCGTCGGCACGGCAGAGGTTACCTTACCTTAGCAGCGGTTGCTTTGCCGAACGAGTCTCTGATTAATTGGTAGAACTCTTCTGGTTCTTTGCCGATTGATAATGCCTCCATGGGGCACATGTCTTCCCGGCTAGGCTTTTGGATATAGGGCACAATTCTGGTCAGGTGATGCTCGATGCCATATTCGTCCAGTGCCTCGACAGCAAGCTGGCTGCCCAGTGGACTGTAAACCTCCTGGCAGCTTGCCTTGACACATAGCAGAGCTGCGGCACGCCCCATTATTTTGTCTAAGATGACTACCATTCGATGATTAGAGGCGAACCTCTCTATGTATTCGACTAACGGCAGCAACCTGTCCTTGTGTGAGGCAAAGATGAGTTTGCCGCCTTCATATACTTGAAGCGTATTGTTGCTTGTCAGAAATTCGTTGAAGAAGCGTTTGTACATTGAGGTTGTTTACTAGTGTAGTGGCGAGGCTTTAGCCTCGCTTTACCCAGAAAAATCAACGATTCGGCTGGGTATGAAGGCGACCCTAAAGGGTCGCAGCTACTTTTTAGCTCTTTCTGCTGCAAGCTTCTCCACTAGCCAGACTATTATTGGTATAGAAATCAACTGTGTGAGTATACCCGGCCAGCCTTGCTTAATCACCGACCAAAAGGAAGCAAACGGATTTGCCTCCAGACCTAAAGGGCTGTAGCTTTCTCCTGCAATGAAGTATATCACCAAAATTGCCAGCAGTAGCGCGATGCGTCCGCCTACGACGGCTCCGAGCAATGACCATATTGTTCGCAGGTTGTACTTCTGGCGCAGTATCCCGGCTATAAAGCCATAAGCTGAAAGTTCGATTATAATCTGCGGCAGAACCTCTAGAACAGGCATCCCCGAGATGAAGTGGCTAACCAGAGGCGTAAGCAGTCCGACAATCAAGCCTGCCCGCCAGCTAAACAGCAGCCCAGCTATCAATACGAAGATGTGCATAGGCAGGAAGGTGGGGCCAGCTAGATGGAATTGGTGGAAAACCCACGGCACAAATACAGCCAGCATAACGAACACGACTGTAAGAATATAGCTCCTGATGTCGTTGTATTTGAGTGCCATAAGGAAGAGCTGAGGTTTAGAAAAGGCGATTCTGTTAAGCATCAGTAAAATCTCCTTTCAGCATAGCCAGCTGTTTATATTCACCTGTTATTGGTCTTTAAGCAGGATGTCTCTGACTTGTATGGCAAAGGCTTCGCTCTTGGGGTCGTCGGTAACCAATTGAATCTGGTCAGGTGACTTTATTCCCAGGCCTAGCTCGGCGGCCCTGGCAATTTGGTCTTGCTCGAAGATGCGCCCCCGGCTCGCCTCCGTGGTGGTGCCAAGCAGTCGCAGTATAGCTACTCCCACGGCATCGATTGCCACACGGTCGCTACCTGCTAAGAGCACATTAGCCTTTACCAGAGTGCCATGAGCCGGCCCACCGTTGATGAAGGCATCCACGCCATCCAGCACAATTAAATCAGGAGAATAGGCAGTATTGATTTCGGCGATCATCTGTCTCATGTGGGGTGACGAGTGCAGCTCTGGCATATACGGATAGCCTTTACCTGCTATCATACCTACGGAGTTTTTCAGGGAAAGTGTGAAGTGGCCGCCGTAAGCGTGGGCCTTCAGACAGCAGGTCTGCACGATGGATTCTGCCTCGAGGTAAACGCAAGGAAAGAGAAAGCCGTCTTTCCAGTGGCTATCCTTGGGACGGAAGTGAACCCACCCATCGGCCCCAAGTTCTTCAAGGTTGATAATGTCAAAGCCCAGCTCTTGAGCCAACTCGAAGATCCCTTTCTTTTCCATCACTTGCTTGGTGGTATCCATCGGCCCACAGCGTTCGGCCAGAGTGATTCGAGTAGCCCCCATCTGCTGAAGGGTTAAGACCAGGGCACGCAAGGTATCATTGTGAGTGGAGCCGGGAGCTGGGTCGGCCGTATTGAAATTGGGCTTGAGGACGACTGCTTTCCCACGCACCGGATTTGACTGGAGCAAAGCGATAGCCTTTGGCACGCCTTCCACCCGGTTTTGAGCGCGTACCAGACTTACCTTCGCAGTCGGCATTTTCTCAGTGGGCATGGGCTATTCTATGTCAGTTTTTCATCTACATTATAGCCGACAAATATCAAGCGGGCAAAAAAGGTTCAACCCTGGACACCTTGACAGGGAGATGGGAAGCGAATAGGATTTGTCTTGGCAGTAGCAGATGGCGAAATCTTGCCGGATCATTTTGCTGTCAAATAAGGAGGGAGGTGCTAGAAAATGCGGAAGCTTGGTCTGATCTTTATAAGTTTGTTGTTATTCACATCTTTCGCTATCGCTGGCTGTGCCCAACCGACATCAGCCGAGCAAAAACCACCGCCTGAAGAAGTGGCACCCAAGCCTGAGCCACCACCCGAGGACAGCAAGGCGGTGTTCGCCATTACTAGCTCTGCTTTCGCGGCTGGGGTAGAAATCCCCATCAAGTATACCTGCGATGGGCAGAATGTCTCACCGCCGCTAGACTGGGGCCAGGAGCCAGCGGGGACAACCTCGTTTGCCCTGATAGTGGATGACCCCGATGCTCCTTTCAGGGCTTTCACACATTGGGTTATCTTCAACTTACCGCCGGATACCAGCGGCTTGCCGGAAGCTGTACCTAAAGACGGTAAGCTGGCCGGTGGAGCTTTACAAGGGAAGAATGGTTTCGGCAACATCGGTTACGCTGGCCCCTGTCCACCGCCAGGCTCTCCTCACCACTATTGCTTCACCGTCTATGCTTTAGACAAATCTCTAAATTTGGCTGCAGGCGTGTCAAAAGAGCAGGTGCTACAGGCTATGCAGGGGCATGTACTTGCCCAAAGCCAGCTCGTATGGATATATCAACGCTAGACATTTTTTGACCACACTTGACACCAACACCGCCAATGTAGCGACAGACCTTCAGGACTGTCCGTTTCGGACTGGGGGAAAGAAAAAGTTAAATATCAAAAAGCAAAATGACAAGTCAAAAGTCAAAAAGCGGGCTTACCGGTTGGCACCAGCCGTCACTGGATTTGTAGAACAGTTGCCTAAAGGATGGGCTTCGGCTGCTATCAGTGACAAGCTGTTACGCTCTAAAGAGCACAAGGCAATATTTTTGCATTTTTACCTGTCATTTTGATTTTTGAGGTAGCCATAGTGGAAAGGCCTACATCCTGTTTGAGAAATCCCTCTCCTTTGACGGGAGAGGGTAAGGGTTAATATAGCCCCCCCTATTGACAGGCGACTACCTCGTATGGCAAAGTAGTGGTATCAAACTTTGGGAGGGTTGTGCCATGAGGAAAGTCGCCATTGTTACTGACAGCACCTGCTGCCTGCCGCAGGAAATAGTGGAGAAATACGATATCTGTGTAGTCCCCCTCCAGATAGTTTATGAAGGTAAGAGCTACCGCGATGGAATTGATATGACCCCCAACGAAGTCTATAAAATCATGCGCAGAAAGGAAAACTTGCCTACCACATCAACGGCATCAGCCGGTGAGTTCCTCGATGCTTACCGCCAGGTAAGTCAGAAAGCTGAAAGCATACTTTGCATCACCCTGACCAGCTTGCAGAGTAAGACATTTGAGGCAGCGTCGGTAGCCAGGGAGATAGCCAAAGAGGAGATACCAGACACTACCATCGAGGTGTTTGACAGTCGCTCTGTGGCCGGTGCCTTGGGGTTTATCGTCCGTGAGGCGGCTCGATTTGCCAGCAAGGGGGTAGGGTTGGCTGAGGCAATTGAGGCAGCGCGGAACATGATGGGCAAGGTGAATTTCCTGGCTATGCTGGATACGCTCTACTATCTTGCCAGGCTCGGTCGCATTGCCAGAGCCGCAGCCTGGGCTGGGTCAGTGCTGGATATGAAACCTGTCCTGGAACATAATCCGGCGGTTGGTGAGACGATGCCTGTAGCACGCCCCAGGACTAAGAGAAAGGCTATAGAGCGTATGCTTCAAATAATGGCCAAGAGAACGAGTGGCTCACCGGTGCATGTCTTGGTGCACCATGCTGACGAGCTAGAAGAGGCAAAGAAGCTTGCCGCCGAGATTGAGTCTAGATTTAACTGTGCCGAACTCTATCTCACCGAGTTTACTCCTGTCATGGGGGTGCACACCGGCCCCGGGCTTCTCGCCATCGGCTTCTACGCTGATTGAAGCTTTGGTTATAATATGTCAGTGACGAGAGGAGGCAAAAAATGGGACTAATATCGGTAAAGGAATACAAGGAGAGCCTGAAGGATGGCAGGGTAGTTTACTATGAAGGTCAGAAAGTTGGAGATGTTACCACACACCCAGCGTTGAAGGTATGCATAGAGACAGGAGCTATAGACTATGAAATGGCGGAAACGCCTGAGTATCGGGACTTAGCAGTTGTTGCGCATCCGAAGACCAGCGAGCCGATAACCAGGTACTACTATACTCCTCAAAACTCGGAGGACCTGCTGAAAAGACACGAGCTGATGGTAACAGCCACGAGGCTCGGAAGAGGTGTGATTCCCTTTATTCACGACGTCGGCGCTGATGTCCTGAATGCGGCAAATATTACCGCCAACATGATGGGGAAGAAGGAGTACATAGAGCGTGCGGAAAACTATCGGTATTTCCTGCAAAAGAATGACCTAAGCGTAGCCTGTGCCATGACCGATGTGAAGGGAGACAGAATGCTCCGGCCTTCTTCTCCCAAACAAGCTCACCCTGATTATTATGTTAGGGTTGTGGATAAGGATAAGAAAGGGATAATAGTCAGGGGAGCCAAGGCGCATATCACCGCGGCTGCCTATTGCAAAGAGCTTTTTGTCATTCCCTGTCGGAACATGACTGAGGAGGACAGGGATTACGCCGTCGCCTTCGCTATCCCGACCAATACGAAGGGCGTGGTACAGATATGCCATCCTGTCACGTGGAAACTCGGCGCGCTCGAGTTCCCCGTTGACACACCGATTAGAAATCACACCGACTCGCTGGTTATCTTTGACGATGTCTTTGTCCCGTGGGAGAGGGTTTTCCTTTGTGGTGAATGGCAGTTCGCCATGCCTTTGGTATATAACTTCGCTTACTTGCACCGACACACAGCGGCCAGCTATAGAATACCCATTTCCGAGGTTTTGTTGGGTGCCGCACAAGCCATGGCTGAATACAATGGGATAGATAAAGTGCCGCATATCAGGGAAAAGATAACCAATTTGGTCATCTATGTTGATACCCTCAAATCGCTGGCTCGGGCTTCGTGTATGGATTACGTTACCCATGGTGGTATCCCGATACCCAGCCCGGTGATTTCGAATATAGCGAAGTACCACTTTGCCGAAAACTTTCACGACTGCGTCAAGGCGATAGAGAACATTGCTGGTGGTCTGCTGATAACTGCACCTACATATAAGGATTATCAGAATCCTGAGACAAAGGAATACGTAGAGAAGTATCTGGGCGGCAAGGCAGGCATACCTACGGAGCATAGGTTAAGGATGTTCCAGCTGATTCGGAGGCTGGCGACATTTGAGACAGAAGTCTTAGCCCTTCATGCTGAAGGCTCTATCCAAGCGCAGAGGATGACTATATATGCCGAGTCCCTGTCTGAAATCGAAAAGTACAAGAAATGGGCCGAAGAAGCCGCCGGCATAAAGAAATAGTGTTTTGTAGCTCTATCACCGCAGGCTAGTGAGCCAGCTCCAGCAGCGGTCAAGTAGGCCTGTATACCAGCATAAGGCGATGGCGCCGGCGAGTACCAGCCAAGGTAACAGCGCCCTGAGCAGTTTGAGGAGGATTGCCAGCAGCGGACCACCCAGGGCAGCAAAGCCCAGAGCCGCGACCAGGGCGATGGCCAAATTTTCCTGAGCCAGGCTGCTTACACAGGAGGCTGTCCGAAAACTCTAACTGGCAATCTGTCTCTCCCATTTTGCAGGAAAAATTATAGCTCATTGGTGATACACATTAAACATGTAGCCCCGAGGCTGAAGCCTCGGGAGCCCGACCCTAAAGGGTCGGGGCTACATTTTCGGACAGCTTGCCAGGTGGTGAATTGCTCTAATAGCTGTACGGTGTCTTCCATCCTCTCTCAACCACCTGAAACAGGATTTCTTCCAGCCTGCTGTCTCAGTGGTGCAACCCCAAAGGGGCGAGGCTGAAGCCTCGCAGATACATGTGAGATTCTTCGCTTTGCTCAGGATGACAGAGGGCGAAGGGCTCGCAATGACATGTAGAGATAGCCCTTTAGGTCTGTCCGCGTTGTGGATACTCTATCAAATGTAGTCGCGACCCTTTAGGGTCGCACGAGCGAGGCTAAAGCCTCGCCACTACATGTGAAGGTGCTTCGCGGAGTCTATCCTGAGTCCTGTTGTAAGATTCTTCGCTACGCCCAGAATGACAGAAAAGCCTTCACCGTACCTTGCCCCGTGCCAGCGAGGCGAATATGCCGCCGAAGCAGAGGACAGTAAAGATGATAAATGCCGTGTTCAAGCTGCTTAGAAACGGCGCGTAGTATTCGGGCGTAATCTGCACCCTGCCGAGGTATATGGCGAATATCAGCATTACCATGCCCATGCTGAACATCATCCCGATCTGTCGCATCGTTGCCAGCGTTGCCGAAGCTACCCCATAGAACCTCTTTTCCACAGAGCTCATAATGGCATTTGTGTTGGGGGAGGAGAAGAGGGCAAAGCCGAAACCGAGGATTATTAAACCGGCTATGATGAACCACAGGCTTGTTGTGTTGCCCAAGAAAATGAAGAAGATAAGGCCGATGACCGTCAATCCCATACCTAATGAAGCTACAATTCTTGGCTCGATTTTGTCGGAAAGCCTCCCGGCAAACGGTGAAAAAATAGCCTGCACCACGGGCGCCGCTACCAGAACTAAGCCGGCGATTTGAGGGGTAAGCCCTTTTATGTACTGGAGATATAGGCTCAAAAGAAAGCTTACGGCGAATGTGGCGCTGTAATTGATAAACGCTGCCAGGTTGGATAAGGCGAATACCGTATTGTTCCTGAACAGGCGTACATCTAAGACGGGGCTTTTCACCTTCGTTTCCCATTTAACGAAGGCCACGATTCCCAGACCACCAGCTAGAATTAGCCCGGCACCTGACAGCTCTGGCAGCATGGTGAATCCATACATTATGGCTATAAGCATCAGACTGTAGATTATAGAGCCGGCGATATCGAACTTTTCTCCCTTTGCTTCAGCCCATTCGCCTTTCAGTTTCCAGAAAATAAGTGCGATTATCAGTAAGCCCAGAGGTACATTTGCCCAAAAGATGCTTCGCCAGCCGAGGTATTGTGTTAGTAGTCCTCCCACAAATGGCCCGAGGGAAAGTCCTGCATAAACGGCGGCAACATTTATCCCCAGGACTCTACCTCTCTCTTCAGGAGGGAATACCGAAGTTAGAATAGCTACTCCGGTGCTGAAAATCATTGCCCCTCCTATCCCTTGCAAAACCCGAAAGGAGATGAGCATAGCCGCTGAGGTTGAGATTGCTGAAAGAAGTGAGGCAGCAGTGTAGGTAATCATGCCGTAAGTGAAAATCCTCTTCCTTCCATATATGTCGGCTATTCTACCGAGGGGGACGAGGAACATCGCTGCTGCCAGGAGATAAGCTGTAGCTACCCAGCCCAGCAGGATGGCATCCATTGCCAGTTCACCTCCGATTGAGGGCAGTGCAATGGCAATGGAGGAACCCATGAATGGGGTTAGGAAGGCGCCCACTGTAGTCACCAGTAAAGCCGCTCGCCGGCCTTGAGTCTTACCCGTGATTTTCCCAGTTTGTTGAATCTGCATAAACCTGCAAATTCTATCATTAACCGCTTTGGATGTGAAGGCGAGAGTCAGAGAGTAGGTGAGACTTGTAGTTGCGAGGCTTCAGCCTCGCTCCGGCGACCCTTTAGGGTCGCCGCTACATTTGACCCCTCAATATTTGCTCTATGCCATTGCGAGCTAAGCGACGCAATCTCAAGGGGAATGGTGATGTTTACAGCGATTAGCCATAGAACCCAATAACCTTATGGCGATGTGCTATACTTTGGAAAAGATAGTCGACTTTTGTGACAATACGCTGTCACCGGTGTATGCTATGATGGAATCTGATGGAAGGGTGAGGCGAAGGGTATGAGGCGGTCGGCTGATGCCTACCTCGATATAGAGACCACTGGTTTATCCCAATTTTTTGATTATATCACTGTAATCGGTGTCCTCCATTGCGATGGCAGAAACAATGAGCTAATTCAGTTAGTCGGCGAAGAAGTGACCAGGGGCAACCTCATTACAGCTCTTAGAGATGTAAAAACAATCTACACCTATAACGGCACGAGATTCGACCTTCGCTTCATTTCTAATTCTCTTGGCATAGACCTTGCCGCAGAATACTATCATCGTGACCTGATGTATGACTGCTGGAGGTGTAACTTGTATGGTGGTTTCAAAGCAGTTGAGCGACAGTTGGGCATTCCCCGGCGGCTAGTTGGTATCGGCGGATACGAGGCAGTGCAGTTATGGTGGAGTTATCTGAAGGGTGGTAACAAGAGCGCCCTGGCTTTATTGCTGGAGTATAACAGGGAGGACGTGGTAAACCTCAAAGCACTGAGAGAGAGGCTGAATTCGTTCAGAGGGTTGCCGCTGTAGTGGCATGGCTAGTTCTCTCAAGCACTACGAAATCCGAAATTCTGATATTTAAACCCTAAGCAAATTCAAAAATTCCAATTCCTAAACTGCAAGCAGATTCCAAACGAATTTGTCCCGAGCACTGTGTGAGATTCTTCGCTTCGCTCAGAATGACAGAGGGCGAAGGGCTCAGAATAACAGGTGGTTTACGGGACAATCCCAAATCCAAGATTTCCTCAAAGTGTGGCGTCTGATGGTATAATAGATAGTTTCGTGCTTTGTGTGCTTCTTAAAGCTGGAAAGGTACGCTAGGTTATGGCAACTGGAACTCAGACAAAAGGTTTTTATGGGTGGTGGATGTTATTTTTCCTGTGGGTTGTTTATACCATTCCGATTGGGTTTGCCTTCTACAGCCCAGCGGTGCTCTATCCCTTTATGATTGAGGAGATGGGGTGGTCGCGAGGAGAAATCATGTTCGGCTCCACTGCCACCATGTTGCTTTTCGGGCTCACCGGTCCACTCACTGCCTGGATGATTGGCCGCTTCGGAGCCAGGGTTACTCTGGCTACCGGCGGAACCATTGTGACTATAGCTACCTTCCTGATGGGCTTGGTGGGCCATATCTATTCAATGTACCTAGCTCTATCCTTCCTTGTTGGGCTGGGGGTATCGTTTGCCTCGATGATTCCTGTCCAGATGGTGGTTATCTCCTGGTTTAGTGTCCGCCGGGCGCTGGCTATGGGCCTGGTGTTGGGGGGTGGAGCTATCGGTGGTTTTCTGGCGCCTCAAATCATAAGTGAGGCGGTTCAGGCTGCCGGTGGGAACTGGCGCATCGGCTGGTTTATTATCGCTGTAGCCTCAGTAATTGGGATAGTCGTGGCTATACTTGCAGTGCGTAACCAGCCGGCTGATGTGGGCCAACATCCTGATGGGGTGGCTTCATATGAGGTGGAGGCAGCGGCAAGCGGTAGCAGCCGAGCAGCTCGAACTTATCGCACCCCGGTTGATTGGACTTTACGCGATGCTCTAAAGACGCCGGCGTTATGGCTTCTAGTCGGTGCTGTGGTGTGCAGTTTCTTTCTCTGGCAGGTGATTGTCACCCAGGGGCCTCTTCATCTGCTGGACAGGGGGTTTGACCCAGCCATGGCGGCCTTCTTTTACAGCTTGGCTATTGGGTTAAGCATTGTGGGGCGTTTTACCATCGCCGCCGTAGGCGACATCATTGAGCCACGCTTCCTCTTTGCTTTTGGCGCCTCTTGCATCCTGCTGGGAGGGATTCTGTTCTGGTTTGTGTCGCCTGAGGCTATGTGGACGGCTTATCTCTATCCGTTGCTGGCTGGCTTTGGCTTTGGGGTAGCCTATATCTGCGTGCCTACTATTATCGGTAACTACTGGGGTTCTACAGCTTTTGCCGGCATTAGCGGGCTGGAATCGCCTATTGTGCTGTCGTTCCAGGCCATGGCTGCGCCTCTTGCCGGGTTTCTTTACGACCTGCAAGGCAGCTATTTCACGATTATGGTTATCTCATGGATAGCGGCGGCCATCGGTTTTGGGGCTATCCTCTTGTGCAAGCCACCCAAGCTAAAGACGGATACAAGCATAAAAGAGAGCTCTGCTTAGAAGCCATGTCTAGTGATTGTCAAAAGCGGGTTCCCATTTTATCTTTCACCCTGCCGAATCTTTACTTTGACAGGGAACCCGGAGTATAAGCTCCCTCCCACTAGGGAGAGGAAGGCTATTAAAGAATTCCCTCTCCCTCGATGTGAGAGGGCTAGGGTGGGGGTGAGTTTCGGACAAGGCCTTAAGATCTGCCCCTAATTTTGCATGGCGCTTTTTGTTTTAGAGGCTTTGCCGTTTATATTCTGTGCCAGCTTGGTATAAATATCTGAGCCCAATTTTAGCTCGTCCAGTTGCTGCGGTGATAGCTGACTCTTTATGCGGGCTGGCACACCTACAGCCAGTGACCTGTCCGGTATTTTGGTTGCCGGAACTACTACAGAGCCAGCGCCGATTATGCAGAAATCACCGACTTCGGCGCCATCGAGAATAGTGGCATTATTGCCCACCAGAACATTGTTGCCAATCCTATGGCAGTGGATGACGGCTCCATGTCCAATGATTGTGTTATCGCCGATAGTAACGTCAGTAGCGCCATGCATAACACAATTATCTTCGATGCTAGTGTTGTTTCCGATTATTATCTTACCGAAGTCTGCTCTAATTACTGCCCCGGGCCAGACATTCGAGTTTTCGCCGATTTCGACATCGCCCACGATGTAGGCAGCTTCGCTAACGAATGCTGAAGGTGCTATTTTGGGGCTTTTGCCGTTGAAATCTCTTATCATGTTTCTGCTCCTCTCTCAATGTCATTCTGAGCGTAGCGAAGAATCTAGAGACCCTTCGCTATCGCTCAGGGTGACCAGGTGGGTTTAGGCGAGGCTAAAGCCTCGCCGCTACATGTTTATATTTAAATCCTACCCATGTAGTTGCGACTCTTTAGGGTGGCAAGGGGTGGTGTTTCGGCAAGTGTAATGTCCTGCACTACTTTTATAACCAGGCTCTTAAACGTCTGAGGGCGGCTATTTTCTCCTTATCGCCAACTTTAGCCCTTTCCAGGGCCTGGTGGAGTATTTCGATGCTCTTATCATAAGTTTTCCTGTCTACAGGATAGGGGTGACCGTCTTTGCCGCCATGGGCGAAGCTGTAGCGGGCAGGGTCTCGCAGGCTGATCGGCACGTCATAAATAAGCTCTGAGATCAAGCCGAGGGCGCGGAGAGTTTTCGGGCCTACACCCTCTAGGCTCAGCAGGTTTTCGAAGTTGTCCGGTTGATGCTCATAGGTGATAAGAAGTGTCTTATGTAGGCGGTCGGGATGGATATCCACAAGGCTGAGGTGATGGCGAGACGGCAGGTCTAAGGTCTTGAGCTTTTTTAACTGGCTGACAATCTCCTCTGGTTTTTCCTCAGTGGCGATCTGGGTGATGGTATCCCGTGCCGGTTCGCTCTCAGCGGCTACCAGGTTCAAGGCTTCGCCTCTCGCCTGGGAACAGATGGCGGAATGAGGTTCGCAAACGAAGTCGGTCACCTTTTCGCCAATCCAGTGATAACGGCGGGCGTAGCGGTTGCCTTCGTTCATACCTTGCTGAACTACCGACCATGAGCCGTTCTTGGTGAAGAGGAAGGTATGGTGGTAGAGCTGATAGCCATCTTGGAGGGCTGAGTTATCAACCTTGGCTGTCATACGGCTGGCATAGACCAGAGACGATATGTCTGATTTCAGGAGATGCCCGACGCCTTCTATTTCGGTCGGGGTTTTCCGTGATGTTTTGCCCTTGCCGCCGGCGACGAACAGACCTAGGTCGGTTTCCAGCCCTTTAATCCCTTCTTTGAGGGCGCCGCAGACGGTGGTGGTTACGCCGCTGGAATGCCAGTCATAACCCAGGACGCAGCCGAAGGCCTGGAACCAGAAAGGGTCTGACAGGCGATGGAGCATCTCTTCAGGGCCGAACTCGGTGGTGATGGCGATGGTGATTTCCCGAGCCAGCTTGGTCATGCGGTCGAAGAGCCATCGCGGCGCCTTGCCATAATGCAGCGGCAAATTGGCGATTCCAGTCCGCTGGGGTGAGTTAGTCATTTGCTAATCCGTTCTTAAATATATTATACACGTTTTGTATCCTCTCCTTTGGTGGGGGGTTAGGGTGAGAGGGTGATCAATCCCTTCCCATAATAGGAGAGTCAAAACAAAAGATAAGCCATCTTAAATAAAACGTCAGAAAGTGTGGACACTGACCGCGTTCTGCAATTACCCTCTTGACAGAAATGCTAAGTTATGCTAAGATACTTACAGTAACTGTAAGAGGAGGAATGAAATGAATAAGGTTGCTGAGCATCTAGCGCAAGCTCTCCGTTCTCTCTCGAAAGCCGATAAGACAGATGTCATTCGGTATTTGCTGGAAGATCCAGATGTTAAAGAGGCTGTAGTTAAACTGTTTATTGATAAGTTGGGTAAGCCTCATGAAGGGCGAAATTCTGGCGGCAGTATTAGTCTGGGTGTTACTTCTAACAAAGAGATGGGAATGCGAGTACGTGAAAGCTACATTTCTCGGTTGCAACATAGTGGTGTGCAGATTGACCAGGTCGATAGAATATGGGCCAAAGCGTATAGCAATTTATGGGTGGCAATACCGTTTGCCACGGAACGGCGGCCTAATCGTTGGTTTCTTGGGGTTCCGGAGAGTGAAGTATTTGAGCGAATCCGTAATGGCGGATTAGCTATAGTGCTGTTGTGTCAGTCAGATGTGGGCGATACACTCGATTTTGTGTTGCCTCCTAGCAAAGTCGAGGAGATGGCGTCCCAACTCTCAAAATCACGAGGCCAATTGAAATTCAATCTGAAGAAAGTTGGAAACCGCTATCACCTTGTCATACCCGACCACGGTACGGTTGATGTATCAGACTATAGAGGCAATGTGTCCATTTTTACAAAGTTGAATAGCAGGGGATAGAAGCTGCTGATAAGTGTGGTTAACAATCAGCCAAAGTGTAGAACCATTGACAAGTTGGTGCGATGGACTTATAGTATGTTTGGAGACTAGCGGACAGGATACGGTAAGATGCAACAACAGTATAAATGCCCTAATTGTGGCATGTCAGTTGCCTATCTAGGCAGGTTCTGCGACGATTGCGGAACTCAGCTTAACTGGCCAATGCAACAACAGTTGAATGAACAATCATGTTCCAGTATCCGCCCATCCGAACGACTACTTGATGACATTGAAGAAATTGCTTCTATCAAGCACACTCTTTCTCTAAAAGACCGTTCGTTGACAAGTGCCGATGGTTTTTATGTACAAAGTATCAGTTTACCTGTTTATGGGACGCAATATATGGCCGGTGGCCAATTTATTGCAAAAATTATATTTATAAGAAAGCCGGATGGATCTAGAATTATTGAAAAATATCTGCCTGGTGATTGGGAGACTCAAGTCGCAGAAACCTTACAGATATGCAACGCACTAAGACTAGTACGAGACGGACAAAAATATTGGTCACCTGAAAAAATTGCTGCGTATGAATCACCAGTAGTCATTGATGGCGATATGCTAAATAAGGTCTCCGATGTTAACAGACAACACTACGCTGAAATCAATGAGTACTGGCATTCAATAGATTATCCCCGAAGAATGGAGATTACCAACATCTACGCTGATGACCTCTCAAAAGAGTGGCCTGTAGAATACTTGGAACTGAGAACTAATCTAAGTGAGGCTAAGGCTAATAAGATTGCTGAGTCACTTGCATTGAATGTTCAGAAGGCTCATCTCATTGGTTATATGTGTGGTAAAGGCTGGATATCTCAAAAAGAAGTTGCTAACGCTAACTCCCACTTCGGAGAGCTAATAGCTGGTGATATTAGAAGTAGTATTAATGGTGCCAGGTCTAAAGGTGCAGCTTTTGCAACTTCTTTAATGAAGATTAGCGCAATAGGTCATTTTGATGCATAGCCGAGCATAAAACGATGGAAGATTGAAATAAGCTGGGATCATTACCATTTATCGATTCTATTCTTTACGTATAGAAATCAGTAGCTTTTGCAACGCCCCCTATTATACATCCGATATCAATCCACCATACTTACTAGTCTTCGCTATCAGCCCTCGCACAGCCAAAACAATCCCAGCCACTGGGCATAGCAGTATACCGGCCTTGTCCTAACTCTTCGGCTTCAATTCAATGCGCAGGTCGGCGTCCAGAGCCTCTGCAATCTCAGCAAGTGAGGCAAGTGTTGGGTTGGCATTACCGCTCTCCAACCTTGAGATAGCAGCTTGTCCCGTTCCTACTTTGGCAGCCAACTCTTCTTGACTCATTTTGAGTTCCATGCGGCGTCTGATAATCGACTCAATTAATTCGAATTCCGGCCCCAGCGCCTCATACTCCCTGCGAAACTCAAGGTCAGCCAAAGACCTTTTCTTTACATCTTTATATGACCTTAGCTGTGCCATTTCCTATTCTCCTATGCTCTTATTCTCTATTTACGGAAGTGTTTAACTCATATTACTTGCCTAGACTCATACTCTTGCCTCCGTCTCATCGCCTTCTCAATCTCTCGTCGTGGCGTTTCCTTAGACTTCTTACTGAAAATGTGGAATATTGCCAATCGCTTGCCTTCATACGGGTAAAAGAAGACGCGATAATAACTCCCCGCATGCAAAATCTTCAACTCAAATAGGTCATACCCCTCAAGCTTGGTTATATAGTCCCTTAAATTGCTTAGTCCGAACTTCTCCAGTAAATCCAACCACCTGAATATCTTAGCCCCGGCCTTCTTAGGAAAACGAGCTATATCATCTTCAACCGGCGACTCATCCCTCTCCGTAACGTAGAACTCTACATGCCAGTCCACTGAAATATATTATGACATATATATCATATTCTGTCAACCCTTTCGCTTAATTCTCCGTAAATAGACGAAATTATGGACGTTTAAGGTAGAAGGGCCAGTTGCCCCAAAACTTCTTGCAAATACGGCTTTTTGAGACAAAGCCCTCAGGAGAGAGGAAGAGTAAGCGACAGAGCAGTGCTTTTTGAGCAGAACCGGAGACTTGCGACCTCCCTTGCATTTATGTCAGAGGGGGAATTAGGTCTTCTATTTGCCTGGCTTTACCGCATGAACCTTTACGCTTCTGATTGAGCTGCCAACCTTTTTCAGATCTCCTCGAGGAATGTTGAGACCATTGAGCAGCGCCTGCACTAGGGGGTCATTTGGCGTGTAATCAGTCGGAATAGATGTTTCATCGGCTATGCTTACTTGTTTAAATCCTGCGGCTTTCACGGCTCCTACATATTCATCCTTTATTATGGCACCAGCCAAGCAACCGATATAGGCAGCGACCGAGCTTTTTACTGACTCTGGGAGCTCTTTCTCTAAAACTATGTCGGAAACCATCAACCTGCCGCCGGGTTTCAATATCCTGAATGCTTCTTGAAAGACTCTCTCTTTATCCGGCGATAGGTTGATAACGCAGTTCGAGATTATTGTATCCACATGATTATCAGCCACGGGCAGGTTTTCGATTTCGCCCAGCCTGAACTCTACATTTTTGTAGTCGCCTTTGTGGGCATTTTCCCGGGCTTTTTCAACCATCTCCGGCGTCATATCGACACCGATAACCTTGCCGGTTTTGCCGACCCTGTTAGCCGCCAGGAAACAATCGAAACCAGTGCCTGAGCCGAGGTCGAGGACGACCTCACCTTCTTTCAAAGAAGCTAAAGCTACCGGATTGCCACAGCCAAGGCCGAGGTTAGCCCCTTCCGGGACTGACTGTAAATCCTCGTCGGTGTAGCCTATCTTCTTGCTTACATCCGTGGCTACATTGGTTGTGCCGCAGCACTGATTCTGTGGCGCGCAACAGGAACTACCGCCCCTGGCAACCCGGGCATAGCCCTCTCTGACAACTTTCTTGACTTCTTCTTTTTTCATTTTCTGCTCTCCTATCTAAGTGAAATTTTTAGATGTAATGTCTCTTTTTTAGCTGCCTGCTGCCCAGACTGGGCAGCGATGCCATTTATTATCAACCCCTGGCTCTGCAAGGATAGGTAACCGGAGGAGTAGAGGGGTTGCTTGGTGGTATCGGCTGAATCGGCACAGCTACCATAAATGTGCCGGTAAGTTCACCGATTGTAACCGTATAAGTCCCGGGTAAATCTGCGCAAATTCCGAAGCTCAGAATAGAATCAGCCCCAGCAGCCACGGTCACTTTCTCCGTTTGGACAGTGCAGTCATCTACCTTCAATTCAGCGGTGTAGCTGCCCTGAGTGCCGCCGACATTGGCTATTTTAGCGGTGATGACCACCTTCTCCCCGCTGTCGACCTTGCTCGGGTTGACCTCAAGGTTGGAGAGACGGAAATCAGGAGGCAAGAGATTTTCGACCAGCAGGTTTGACTCTTTGCTTCCAACTGAAATTCTGTAGGTTCCGGCCTGGCTTCTGGTAAGCGTGAAGGTTATCAGTTCCGTTGCTCCGGGGGCGAGCGTAATGCTCTTTCTGTCATCCGCTACTCCGTTGACCATTAAAGGCACGTTGTACGTATCCATTTTGGCGTTGCTGTTTCTTATCTCAACCTCAACGATAGCTTTCTCACCGGTTGTAACCTTTGGCGGCGTGATGTCCAGGGACAATACTTCAAAGGCAGGTGGTGTCTCTTGGCAGGCTTGCAGAAAACTCGGTATTGCTATAAAGACCAGTAAGAAAATTATGCCTATGATTTTTTTATTCACGGTCGTTATCTCGTCTCGTTTATGCCATTATCCGACACATTCGGAATTTTATCCACAGAAGTCAAACGTTGACAGGCTGCTTGAAAAACTCAGCCAGCGAATCAAGCGTCTCGGGGTCAACCCAGCACTCGACGGTCTGTCCTCGCCTTTTCATTTTTATCAGGCCTGCTCTGTGAAGTTCTTTAATGTGGTGAGAAATTGTTGAAGGCGCCAGCCCCAGATTTTTGCCGACTGCCCCTACGCATTCGCGTATATCAGCGTCCGTCTTACAGGCTTCGCCTGGTGTGCAGCATGAAGCCAGGCGCATGAAGATGCTCAAGCGGTGTGGATTTGACAGCGCCTTGAATGTGCCAGCGAGTCGCTCGGCGTCGCCATTTCGAAAATTCGACATGTTTCGAATTATAACCCAGCCTCCATCGTCTTGTCAAGAGGTGTTTAGCTGCTTGTGGTTTATCATGGCTTTCTATTCGCCTCTGGTTTCAGGCGTCGCTCGGAAGATTTTGCGTTTGAAGTACAGGGCTACATTCACCAGGATGATGAGCACTGGCACCTCTATCAGTGGGCCGATAACTGTGGCGAATGCCTGTGCCGAGCCGATACCGAATACTGCTACTGCTATGGCTATAGCCAGTTCAAAGTCGTTGCTGGCTGCGGTGAAGGATACTGCCGTTGTCTTCTGGTAGCCGGAATTGATTTTGTATGCCACGAAGAAAGTTACGAACCACATGATAAAAAAGTAGAGGACAAGTGGTATAGCTATTCTAAAGACGTGGTATGGAAGGTGAATGATGTCTCCACCCTTCAGTGAGAACATCACTACGATGGTGAATAGCAGTGCTGCCGGTGTAACCGGGCTTATCCTGGGGACAAACTTGTTTTCAAACCATGTCTCGCCTTTGCCCTTTAGTAGACTGTACCTGGTAATGATGCCGGCTGTGAAGGGTATGCCGAGATAGATGAGTACTGCCTTTGCCGCATCCGCAATGGAAACATCTATATCGATACCCTCGACAAGACCTAGTCGGGGCAACATTAAGGTTATGAAGATATAGATGTAAACGGCGTAAAATAAAATCTGGAAGATGGCGTTCAGGGCAACCAAGCCTACTGCAAGCTCTCTGTCTCCACCTGCCAGTTCGTTCCATACTATCACCATGGCTATGCACCGTGCCAGGCCGACGAGTATGACGCCGATCATGTATTCCGGGTAACTTTGCAGGAAGATTATTGCCAGGATGAACATGACAATCGGGCCGATGACCCAGTTCTGCGTCAGCGAGAGGGCTACGAGCCTCAGGTGGCGGAATGCCTTGCCTATGTGTTCATAGTTTACCTTGGTGAGTGGTGGGTACATCATAAGGATCAGGCCGATGGCTATAGGAATCGATGTAGCTCCCACCTGGAATGAAGCGATGAGATGGGGTACCTGTGGCACGATATAGCCCAGACCTACACCAAAAGCCATGGCCAGAAAGATCCACAGCGTCAGAAAACGATCAAAGAAAGAAAGTCTGGCGAAGGTAGTCTCAGATTGGTTTTCCATAGTTTTTGTCTCCTTACTCCAGTAGTTTAGCTAAAGCCCGGCGGTTCTCAGCGAATTCGGGCTGGTCCAGGAAGGGACAGTCCTCAAGGCGGCACTTGCCTTTTGCCAGGTCAATAGCAAAGGCAAGGCAGGTCTTTTTGTCGCATTTCTGGCAGTCCGTTTTTGGTAGAAGTTTATGCAACACCAGCCCCATGCTCATTTTCGATTTGCCCGGTTCGACTGCTTGCTGCGTCTGGTTTAATTTAGCCACAATTTTGTGGACTATAGCCGGTTCAGGATAAGCTCCCATGTCGTAAAGCGTGTAGCCCATGAATATTGCGGGAGACTCCTGGTAGCAGCTCCGAACTGCCTCTTCTATCACGTTCGGGTTTAATCCGGGGACTTTGATGTCTCTTTCTCCCGGTTTGCACAGCAGGTTGATTATGCTGACGATTTGCTGGTTAAATCTGTCTATTAGCTCCGTGGGGATGTTGTAAAGGTATGGGGTAAGTGCCCTTGAGCCGATAATGCGCTTCGTGTCATCAACGCCATTTTGTTTGAGTGCCAGGAGCGCTTCGCCAGGCAAATGGCCGGATGATTCCCGTCCACAGAGCACGATGTAGCGGATATTCGAGTTGGCTACTATGTTGCAGATTATCTTCTCGATTCCGATATTCTCGGTTTGAAGCATCCCGGAAAGGGCAGCACCGGAGTCTGTGCCGACCATAACCAGTTCGTTCAGTTCGGGCGGTATAGCGAAATCGAAGGTATCCAGAATGACGCAGACAGCGACAGGAGAATAGTCGTTACCTCTGACATAACGGCCTTCCTCTGGAGGATAACCATCTGGCGGCTTAACTTTTAACATCATTTAACCCTGATCGAGCTGTTAGGCTAAATTATAGATTCTTAAGCATCTTTGCTACCCTTGCCTTCTTTGCTGAAGCGCAGGATGCCGGCATCTGGAAAATAGGTACAACCTTCAATAATGCTATTAAGATAGGGCAATACCTCACTGATGTCATCCGAAAGCTCAGCAATGGCGTTAACTGTTTGCACTGAGAAATCGCAGGGCGGGAACTCAATTTTTAATGTATATGATTTAAGCAACATTGTCTCGTCCCACATCTAGCGCATTATCAGCACGGGCACCTTCGCCCGCTTGACAACCTCAGTAGTTGTTCTTCCAAGCAGAAGCCCTTTAACACTTCCACTTCCAGTACCCATCACAATTAAAGAGATATTCTCTTCGTCTGCAGCTTTCAATATTGTGTGGGTAGAAGTGCCAACCTCTATCCTCATCTTTCCTTTTACGCTACCTTTTTCAATCTCTTTAAGAACCACCTCCAGTCCTGCCCTTTCTCTGTCAAACTGGTCTAGGCGGCATTCCTCCAGGTTCCGTCCTGTCCATCCACAGCCATCCAGTGAAATGACACCCAGCACAACCACCTCCTGTGTTCCAGCCCTCTTGAACTCTTCTAAGTGTGCCAGAGACACCTGTGCTCCTTCAAAACAGTCCATTACACACAATATTCTCTCGAACATTTCATTCCTCCACACAAATTTTTAGCCTTCGTTTCCAACTCCTTTAATTCTAACCCTCTACAAACTGAGGGCTCAGATGGCTTGACCTCAAAGCATGCCACAAAGCCTGACCTTCGCAGGATTTCTCAGGCCATTTCTTTATACAGGGCTTTCTTAGCATTTGAATGTCTATCATGTCTCACAATCAGCTTCACTTGCAACAACTAACATCAAAGGCTATCTTAGCCGTAGACGAACCCCCGCGCCCATCGTTGACTTCTACCGTAACGAAGTGGCGAACAGGGTTGGTGGGAGCAATCCATACAATCTTTTTCCCCTCTTCGTCTGTTATCTTGCCATCGGTGGCTGTCCACGTATATGATAAGTCATCACCATCGGAGTCTTCTGCAATACAGGTAATGACCGCCGGCGTAAGCGTTCGAAGAGATATAATTGGGCGGTCTAACTGCTCTACCGACGGGTCGATTTCTATTGGTCCTACCGGCCTGGCTATGTTAACGACAAGACTGGTGATGATTGGTGGCTGGTTAGGTTTGTCTGTTACTGATATGGTAACAGACTGTGTAGCTGTCCCACCCTGATTATCATTCACTAATACAGCAATAGTGTACTCTCCGGGAGTTTCGGGGGCTGTCCAGTTGATTATCCGCCCTTGCCCCTTAATCGTTCCACCACTAGCTGACCAAGAGTAAGTAAGCTCATCACTATCAGTGTCTTCGGCTTCACATACGATTTCGCTTGTTGATAATACGCTAATCTTATTCTGTGCTGTCATAGTCTTGATGATGGGTGGGTGGTTTTGTGGTTCTGCTACTGGTGGTTCCACGGGTACCTGTGGTGTAGGGGTAAAAATAGCACAACTGGTACCTAAGAGTAGCGCAGCCGTGGTTATAATGACCCAGTGACGTATCATATCTTTCGCCTCCAAATTTTTATAGGCATCACGAAGAATCTCAATTATCAAGACCTCCTAGATGAGCACCTTCTTGTCTGCCGTTTTCAATAGTAATATCCCTTTCGGCGACGCAACCAAGCCCGAATGAGCAGAACAAAGATACGGATAACTACCAAGCCAGCGATAATAAAGCCCAATATGTAGAAGAACTTAATTTTCTTCAACAGCTCGGTGAACTCATGCATAAAGTTGGAGAATTCTGCTACCACAAACTCATAGGGGACATATGACCACTCGCTTTCGTTGCCGGCTCCATCAACTGCCTTCACCCGCCAGTAGTAGGTGCCGGGTGCGATATCTAGAGCGCAGTTGGTATCAGTCAATCCTGTCCTTTTTATGATTAGCCCAGTCGGAATAAAATCGTAGTTGTCAGCCACCTCTAGCGTGTAGGTAATGCCACTGGGGTCATTGGCGCCGCTCCATTTGAATGACACGGTTTGGGTGCCAACTAAGCCAAACCTGTGCCCCATAGGGGTAATCGGCCCTGGTCTCGGTGGAGACGTAGTGTCTGCCAACGGTTGGGGGCTATCATGCTCAGTAGCATTAGCCTGTGTGCCAGTCTCCTTGGCAGGGACATCTGGGATGTCATTTGTTACGTTTGCAGTCGGCAAGACTTCCAATTTAGTACTGGCAGAAGTCATTGGGTATTCGGTAGTAACAACGAGTTCATGTTCGCCGCTACTAGCAGCAGGAATGGTAAACTCGGTAGTGAAACTGCCAACGGCGTTAGTGATTATGGTCAAATTGGTTGACTTACCATCAAAGGTGAGCCTGCCGCCGGTTTCAGCAGGAAAGCCCTGTCCGTTAACAGTAACGGTAGCATTAGGACGACTTGAAGCAGGAGTGACTTTCAGTCCTGGCTTTACAAAGAACTGGAAGGTGACGACTCTTCTAAGTTGCCTGAACTGTATATAGTGCACACCGTATTCAGCCTCAGGTATGGTAAAGCTAGTCGCCACCGCTGTACTACCCTCGGATACATGACCCCGAGCCAGCACGGTGGTTCTACCTTGTTCGAAGGCCGCCGTTGGACTCCAGCAGACCTCATAGTCTCCTTCTGAAAAGGTCTCCCCTGCAATGGATAAGACCACCATGGTTCCAACCTTGCCCGAGTCCGGCGTCAAAGTCACACCAGCACCACAGCTGCCGCCAACACAACCGGCATTTGCGACTGAAGATGGCATCAGAGATGAAGCCAGAAGTGTAAATAGAGCCGCATAATATATCAGCTTTATTTCTCGTTTATAGAACATTCTCGTTACATACATGGGCGAATAAGATACTTATTTTAAAAATACTCTCTCAGGCGGCGAAGGAAGGCACGGACAAGCAGGATGAAAAAGAAGAGGAAAAGCAGACCGCCAATAACCAGGAACCATGTTGAGAAAAAGCCGACCTTGAATGGGTAAGGAGAAATTGCCCACTCACCTTCGTTGCCGGCGCCGTCAACAGCTTTAACGCGCCAGTAATAGTTGCCAGGTTCAACCTTGGCACTGCACGTTGTCTCGGTCAAACCTGTCTTTCTCATACCTGGTTTCAATGGGAAGAAATTGAGATTTTCGGATACTTCCAGAATGTAAGCGATGCCACTTGGGTCATCAACCTTAGTCCAGCTAAAGGTAACAAGCTGCGAGCCGAGCCAACCGAATCTCTGCCCTTGGGGTAAAATTGGGGCTGGTGCCGGCGGCGCATCACTTTCCAAGGCTAGACTGTATGTGGCTTTATTGCCAGATTTATCGGTGACAATAACCTTGTGGTTGGCTTTGGAGCTTTTTGGCACATTGAAAGTATAGGTACAATTGCCGGTTTCATCAGTTTTTGGTGAACCATCTTCTATAGTAATGTCATCAAATTGAATAGAGACCACGCTGCTGGCAGCAAAGCCACTGCCGGTCAAGGTGACCTTTTGGCCGACCTCAGGCGATTTGGGCTCTAGGCTGATGGCGGGTTTAATCTCGAGGCTGGCTACGGTATATTCGCTGAGCATTTTATCAGCAGTCGCCTTGAACTCGTGTTTGCCAGCAACGGTCTCAGGAACGGTGAATTTGCTAGTGAAGCTGCCCAGGTTATTTGTGGTAACCGGAGTGCCTGTGGCTTTATCATCAAAGCTCAAGTTAACATCACCGTTAGTGGGAAAACCAGTACCCTTGATGATGACTTCGTCGCCAGGTGAACTTGATGGTGGAGTCACCTTGATACCCGGCAAGACGCTAAAAATGAAATTATAGGGGTCTTCTTGAGGTCGCCAGCCACGCCTAAACTGAACGTAGTTGGTTCCGTAGGCTGCTTCGGGAATCGTAAAAATGGCTGTTGCTTGCGCGCTACCTTTAGGCAGGTTGCCCTCGGCTATTAACGTGCAAGTAGCCGGATCGGAAATCGGAGATTTGCTCCATAGAACCTGGTAAGGCCCATCCAGTGGAAAGCCGCCACTTGTAATAGCCAGCACTACTGTGGTGCCCACCTTACCTGTTTCAGGTGTCAAACTGACACCGTCGCAATTGGCGCCTACTCAGCCAGCTTCCACGCTTGCAGGCGACGCAAATGCTAATGCCAGTAAAATAAGCAGGATGAAAATATATTCGCCTCTCATATCACTCTCAATTTCGCTAATGGCAACAATCTATATTTATCGCCAGATACCCTTCCGCCTTATTGCCTTCTTCATCGGTCACTATGACGGTTATAAGTGCATTTCCATACTGTCCCATAGTCTGCCAGGTGATAATAGGGCCATTGCCGCTGACTTTACCCATGCTTGCAAACCATGTGTAGCGAAGCTCACCGCCTTTTGGATCCGAAGCGTCGCATCTAATCTCATAACTTTTCCAGCGAGATGCTTCGATGCCGTTTTTGCAGCCAATGCATGTCACTCTGCTAATCAGAGGATGACGTGGAGGCTCATTGGTCACCAGAATAATTATCGAACCGGTAGCTGTACCGCCTCTACCATCTTTAACCTCCACCGTAATGGTGTAATCTCCAGTGCCATCAGGAGCTATCCAGAGAATGTCCTCTGCCTCTCCTTTTATCTGTATCTCACCTCCTGTGGATGACCACTTATAACTCAGCCTGTCCCCGTCGTCATCTGTAGCCACGCACCTGACTGTAATGCCGCTTGATGGTGTCACTTGCTTCTGAACTGTTAGATTATGAGCGGTCATGTAATGGATGACTGGCGGGCTATTTTGCTGCTCAGTAAGCTGCGATGGAGCTGCAGGCACAGAGCAAGCACCACTGATAATCGTTAGAGTTACCAGGAAAAGCAAAACGGTTTGCGGCTTCAGTTTGCAAAGCATTCTAATAAAATTCACTTCCGTTACTCCTGTTATCTAGCCACGGATTTAAATAACGGCCTTCTTCCGGAGGATAACCATCTGCAGGCTTGACTTTAAGCATTAGACTACCTTTAGATTTGCATTTCTTTAATCAGTTTCTCTACCCGGGTCTTGATTTGGTCTCGAATTTTCCTGATTTTC
>VGNX01000013.1 GCA_016865855.1 Chloroflexota bacterium
ATACATATCCTAGCTCTGGTCTTATATCTTTTGTCTTGGCTATGGCCTCCTTAGTAAACCTAGTTACCCAACTATAGACTGTAGAACCTGAAGGATAAACACCATAAGCTTGTTTAAGATTTCTGCGGATAGCGTTCAGAGATAAGCCATCGTAGTAGAGGCTAACAGCTAAAGCTACTTGCTCTACTGGTGTTTGCATATATGGCAAGGCTGTGTTCGGCACGAACTTACGTTTGCAGTCGTTGCAATAGTAACGCTGTATGCCGTTGAAAGTGCCGAACTTCTTGATGTTTGTTGAGTTACAATACTTACAGTTTATCATGATTTATTTTACAACCATTATGCTTATCACCCACGGAATAAGCCATTGCAAAAAATAAAGAGCGGCAGCTCCCGCAAAGGCTGATAAAATAATCATCGGAATCTTGTCACTACTATGTAATTCGAATGTAAAAATCTCCTCTTTATCTAAAATGGCCTCATTGCCCAATATTACCTCTATTTTTAGTACATATTCATTACCCTTACCAACCAAATATGGTAGACCTATTAAACCACCCAAGCGTTTATCGTTAGAGTAACTCTTACTTAATATACCGCTACCACTACCATTTTTGACAAGCTCTTGCGTTTTTGCATTAACCAATTCCCAATTAAATTTTAATATCTGATAACCTGAGCGACTTTTCCAATATGGTTTGGCATATAGCACAAGGTCTATCTTTTTACCACTAGAATATGGACACTTACGCATAAGCCAGCATTGCCTAAAACCGATGGGTACTACTATAAACTTAAACCCACCACCTAATAGTTCTCTATAATCTGGCATTAGTCTCTTCCCCCATGATACAATTCTATCATAGGTATGAGACAGCAACCACTTTAGAGCAGAACCCCTAAAGGTCTGTCCCTACGACATCTTCACCTCGAGGGAGAGAGGAAAATCTACGGCCTTTGCAAAGCATCTGGTTTTGGGCTACTATTCTGATTTGGTGCGAAAAGGAGAAGCGACAAAAGTGGCTGTGGGGGTAGATATCGGGTCTCTGACTGCCAAAACCGTGGTTATGGACTCGGACTGCCACATCGCATCCTACAGGGTGATTCAAGGCAAAATCGTTGATGAAGCTGCGGGCATTGCATCTCTGAACCAGGCTCTAGCAGATGCACACTTAACCCAAGCTGAGATAGGTTTTCTCATCACTACTGGATATGGCAGAAACATGGTGAGCTTCGGTCATAAGAGCATTACCGAGATTAGCTGTCATGCCAGAGGAGCGCAGTTTCTGTTTCCCGGTGTTAGAACGGTAATTGATATCGGGGGCCAAGACAGCAAAGTGATCTCCCTTAACGGTACAGGCAGCATAATCAACTTTGCTATGAATGACAAATGCGCCGCAGGTACCGGGCGGTTCCTCGAGGTAATGGCACATGCCCTTGAGGTACCAATTGAGGAGATGGGAGCACTTTCTCTTGAGGCCAAGAGCCCTGCCACCATAAGCAGCATCTGTACTGTTTTCGCTGAGTCCGAGGTGATCTCGTTGACAGCTCAGGGACGCACAAAACTGGATATAATCGCCGGCATCCACGAAGCCATCGGCAGGCGCATGCACAGCCTAGTCAATCATGTGGGTATGACACCCCCGGTGGTGATGAGCGGCGGAGTGGCTAAGAATGTCGGTGTAGTACACGTCCTGGAGAAGTTGCTTGAAACTGAAATAATTGTACCTCCAGAACCACAGATAGTAGGCGCTCTGGGAGCAGCTCTGTTTGCCAGGGACGAGCTAAAGGGGAAGGTAAAAGCATAAGGTAGCCAGTGGACGGGAAAATTTGTCGCTTTAATTTATGATTTAAGAAGGAGGGATTTCAAATGCCGAGAAGCAAAATCAACGACATTATGGACAGATTCAGAGAAATTGTAGACAAACCTTATGAGAAGCTGAAACAGTGGAAAGAAGCGAATAAAAAGAAAATAGTGGGCTGCAGTCCTATGCACTTTCCCGAGGAGATGATACACGCCGCTGGCATGTTGCCTGTGGTGCTGCAAGAAACTGACGAGACAATCACTACAGGATTCTCCTACCTCTATCCCTTTTTCTGCGGCATCACCAGAAATTTAATAGACATCGGCGTAAAAGGCCAGCTCAGTTTTTTGGACGGGTTAATCTATGCTGATATCTGCGTTCAAAATCGCACCGCAGCCAGCATCTTAAGGCAGAACTTGCCTGCAATTCATGTGGAATTTGCCCAACTTCCGTCGTCCTTCACCAGAAAAGGTGTCATGGAAAATACGGTCAAGGAGTTGGATAGAATCAAGGCAAGCTTGGAAAAGTTGGCCGGGCGGAAGATTGATGACAAGTCTCTAAAGCAGAGCATTGCGGTTTATAACAAGAACCGCTCATTGCTCAGGCGATTGCACGACCTGCACAAAGCAAATCTCAGGTTACTTCCTTATCGAGATATTCAGGTTATAGTCCAGTCCAGCATGCTGATGCCTAAAGAGGAACATACTGAACTTCTAGAAAAATTATTGGCCGAGATGGAAGGAATAAAGCCGCCTTCTGCAAAAGGAAACAAGCTGTTTCTCTCTGGACATCTCTGTCAGAGCCCGAAGGCCGACATATTGGACCTGATTGAGGGTGTGGGCGGAATCGTTGTGGACGATGACCTGTATACTGGCTACCGCTATTATGCGGTAGATGCCGAGATGAACGGCAGCCCTGTTGAGGCTCTGGCCAAGCGTCATCTGGAGAAATCTCTTCCGGTACCTACACGAACAGGCTTGCCGATGAGATGGGAAAAGTACCTTGTGGAGAGAGTCAAGGCTTGCAGGGCACAAGGGGCTGTTGTTCTGCTGGTCAAGTTCTGCGAACCTCATCTTTTCTATTATCCGTTTATAAAAGATGCCTTAGCGGAAGCCGGCATACCACATATTATGGTGGAAACAGAACACGAGGTTGTATCCCTGGAAGGAGTCAGAACCAGGCTACAAGCGTTTATTGAAATGCTGAAGTAAGCATAAGCAATATAAAATATAAAAATAAAGCAGGAAGTTAGGAGGAAATAAAATGGTGACACAGGTGAAAAAGGCAAACAAATTGAGCAGTGCTTCACTGATAGGACAGATGATGACAGCCTCTTTCGCGGATATCAAGAGACAGGCAGCAGAAGGTAAGAAAGTTGTCTGGGCTAACGGCCTCCCCGTTTATGTTCTGGCAAGAGCGGCCGATATGCCAGTGCTTCATGCCGAAGGCTTGATCGCTGGGCTAGCCGCGAAGAGGCTGGAAAAACCGTTTCAGGATGCTGCCGAGGCCTTTGGTTTGTTGCCCGATACTTGCTCCTATGCGCGAAGCTTCATCGGTGCAGCCCGAATAACCAGAGGAGATTATCGACTCGACCCCTCGATGAACCAAGATTTGCTGCTGATGCCGAGGCCATCTTTATATGTTAACTCAGCCGGAGGCTGCGGTACCGGGCGTCCCTGGGGAGAAGCCATGGCTACTCTGTTCAATGTTCCGGTATATCATTTCGAGCCGCGTTTTCTGTGGCATGAGTCTGACCTGAAAGATAGCGTAGCAGATTTCGTTCGCCAGGAGCAGGAATTCATTTCCCTACTAGAGAGGATAACCGGGAAGCCATATGATTGGGATCGCTTGAAAGAGCTGCTTGTTGAGGTAAAGAGGGCAGTTACCCTAAGGAACGAAGCCATGAAACTGTGCCAGCATATCCCGTCACCCGCCAGTTTCTTTGATTGGGCAACTAACATAGCCGCTGTGGCTCACCTTATCGGTCTGCCGGGAACTGGAGACTTACTGCAAAAGACGAAAGACGAAGTGGAGCAAAGGATTGCCAAAGGGGTAGGTGCCGTGGCTAATGAAAAATACCGCTTGTATTGGGATGGGATATTGACCTGGGGCAAAATTGGGGTACTCGCCAATAAATTTGCTGCGATGGATGCCTGCGTTGTTGCCGGTGCCTACACCCACCTGGTATGGTGGCCAAGGCCAGAACTGATTGACCCAGAGAAACCACTAGAGAGCATTGCCTACAATTGCTGTGACGTAGTGCTCCTGCGCAGCTACGAGCATAGGATAAAGGTTCTTTCCGATTTCTGCCGGGAATATTCTATAGATGGATTGGTGGTGAGTGAAACTCAGACTTGCCGAGCCTTCAATTCCCATGCCTTCATGATTATGGATGGCTTAGCCAGAAAGCTCGGCATACCGGCTGTTACCATCGGCGGAGACTCTTGTGATATAAGGTTCTACAGCGATGCTCAAGTGGACACCAGATTACAAGCTCTGCTTGAGACGATAGAGGCCAGAAGGAAAGTCAGACATATATAGATAGTTCAAGGTATAATGAGAAGCATAAAAAGGAGGTAGCTTAAACATGGAACTACAGAAAATCAACGAAGCCTTGAATACCTACATTCGCCCTGGGGCATTCCCTGTAGCTGTTAAAATGACCAGTTCAGCAAGCGAGGTCCCGGAGAAAGCCAGGATGCCCAAGCGAGATTTGGGAGTGACCATGGCGGTATGCCAGGGGATAGCCATCGCCCGACGTCTGGGCTGGCTAATGGCTATGGGAAAAGAGGATATGCTTTGCCCACCGGGTGCGCTCGGATTAGGACTCGTTCCAGCTAAAGAAAAGTTTTTGGACGGCAGTTTCAATGTACCTTTCTGGTTAAAAAGTCAGGACATGAGGGCAAAAATGAATCGAAATCTGCCGCGGCTTGAGTACGGAAAGTACAGTCACGTTGTAATGGCGCCACTTCACAGGGCTGATTTCGAACCCCAGGTAATAATAGTCTATGGTAATCCGGCTCAGATATCGAGGTTAATTCAAAGTGCTGTTTATGCTACCGCCGAGCCTATCGTTTCCAGCAGCGCTGGTGGATTTGCCTGCGGTGGCGAGATTACTGTGCCGATTCTGACCGACAAGTGCCAGGTAATTATAACCGGTGGTGGTGACCGAGCAATTGCCCAGGCAGATGACCACGAGGTGGCTTTCGCTGCACCCATGAGCAAGGTAGAGGCGTTGGTTGAGGGACTTGAAGCGACTCACAAAGCCGGGATGAGGTATCCGACACCTGCTTTCCTTATGTATCAGGCGCAATTCCCGCCGGCCTTTGCCGAGTTCATGGATTATTTGAAGCAAGGCGACTAGGCTAGAGATATTCTGCAGAAAGTGCTATTATAGTTCCCTCGTTTATGGGGACTAAGGTTAAAGCTATTATTTCAGGCACTGTTACCTCTCCGCAAGGCTTCCTGGCTGGAGCAGTTAAAGCAAGTATAAAGAGCCAAGAGAAACTCGATTTGGCTATCCTGTGCTCCGAGAAGCCTTGTGTGGCTGCTGGCGTCTTTACCACTAATGCCATTAAAGCAGCTCCAGTAATCCTGTCCCAGAAGCATCTGAAGAACAGGAGTGCTCAGGCAATTGTAGTCAATTCAGGTTGTGCCAACGCCTGCACTGGTGATTCAGGTATGGCTGATGCTGTTGAGATGGCAAGGTCAGTGGCTGAGAAGGTGGGGCTATCACCGGAGGATGTTTTGGTTGCCAGTACCGGCGTGATCGGGGTGCCATTGCCTATGGACCGGGTTCGGGCTGGTATCCGAAAGGTTGCCCTTACTAAGGAAGGAGGGCATGAGCTGGCCAGGGCGATGATGACTACCGATAATTTCCCCAAAGAGATGGCTATATTTGTCGAATCGAAGCTAGGTGGGTTCACCATTGGTGGTGTGGCTAAAGGGGCAGGGATGATACATCCCGATATGGCTACCATGCTCTGCTTTCTGACTACCGACGCGGCCGTGGATGCTCGCTTCCTAAAATCAGTATTGCAAAAAGCGGTGAATGTTTCCTTTAATATGATTACTATTGATGGTGATACCAGCCCCAGCGACACAGTGGTGATTTTGGCTAATGGCTTAGCTGGCACTGAGACAATAAACAGCCGCAACGGTGAACTCTTTCAAAAAGCCTTAGATGAGGTTTGTCTTCATCTGGCTAAATGTGTGGCTCGAGATGGTGAAGGTGCCACCAAGCTCATAGAGGTTGCCGTAGAAGGTGCTGTTAATGAAGCCCAAGCCCGCTTGGCGGCTCGTACCATAGCTAGCTCACCGCTGTTTAAGGCAGCTGTTCACGGCAATGACCCCAACTGGGGGCGCATTGTGGCGGCACTTGGTCGGAGCGGAGCAAAAGTAAACGAAAACCAGTTAGACGTTTATTTGAACGACGTTTGCGTTATGAAGCAAGGCAGCCCTGTGCCTTTTGGTAAAAAAGAGTTGAGTACTAGTTTATCCGGTAAGGAAGTATCGGTGAGATTGTACCTTAACCTCGGTGAAGGCAAAGCTACTGCTTGGGGGTGCGACCTATCTGAAGAATATGTTACTATAAATAGCGCTTACACAAGTTAGCTAAGGTATTTAAATGTCACCCTGAGAGTAAGCGAAGTGTCTGTAGATTCCTTGAGGGCCTGTCTGAAATGCTGAGAGATTCTTCGCTTCGCTCAGAATGCCAGGTAGGAAGTTCAGAATAATAGGTGAGATTTGAAAGCTATGGGACCTCTGGCCATCAAGATCGGCGGTAGCACTTTAGGCAGTACTGATACCACGGTTGAAGACCTGGTGACGCTGCAAAAAAGAGGCGTGCCACTGGTAGTAATTCACGGTGGTGCTAATGCCGTGTCCGGCTGGCTCGGACGATTGGGCATATCTACTAGCTTTGTTCGAGGCTTGAGGATAACCGATTTGGAGACACTGAGGGTGGTTACAGCGGTACTGGCTGGCTTGGTCAATAAGGAGCTGGTATCAGCCATCTGGCGCTTAGGCGGCAAAGCCGTAGGCCTGAGTGGTGCTGACGGAGGCTTGATCCTAGCCAAAAATAAGACACCGGAACTCGGATACACTGGGGAAGAATTGAAAGTTAATGTTGCTGTAATAGAGATATTACTAAAGGCTGGCTACATGCCAATCATAGCACCGATAAGTCTTGGCTTGCTGGAAGGCTTGGACATGGATACGAATTTGCTTAATGTTAATGGTGATACTGCCGCCGGTGAGATCGCCGCAGCTTTGAAGGCGGAAAAGCTTATTTTTCTAACCGATGTCCCTGGCCTTTATGATAGTTCAAAAAAACTCATCCGCAAATTAAGCCCACAGGATGCCAAGGAATTGGTTGCCTCTGGTGTGGCTTCTGGAGGTATGGTCGCCAAGATTGAGGCTTGTCTCATGGCCTTGACTAAGGTACCGATAACTCGAATTATTGATGGCAGGGTACCTCACGCTTTGCTTAATGAGGTTGAAGGCAAGGGAGATGGGACTGCGATTGGCTGGTAAGATGGAACAGTGGCAGGAACTGGAACAGAAATTGTTTATGCGGACAACCAGACGGTTGCCAGTCACTCTGGTTCGAGGTCAAGGTGCCCGAGTCTGGGATACTGATGGCAAGGAATACCTTGATTTTGTTGGTGGCTGGGCGGTTAACAGTTTGGGACATTGTCATCCGGTGGTGGTCAAAGCATTGATGGAACAGGCTAAAACTCTGATTCAGGCATCGAACCAGTTTTATACCATTCCTCAAGTACAACTGGCCAAATTATTGGTTGATAACAGTTGCCTTGACAGGGTTTTCTTCTGTAACAGTGGTGCCGAGGCTAATGAGGGGGCAATGAAGCTAGCCCGCAGGTACGGTAAGCTCTGTCTCAATGGAGCTTATGAAATTATAACCACTTATGGCTCTTTTCACGGTCGGACTTTGGCTACGGTGGCAGCTACAGGGCAAGACAAATTCCAACAGCCTTATATCCCCCTACCAGATGGCTTTGTTAACGTAGAGTACAATAACATTGAAGCCATTAAAGCGGCGACCACAAATCGAACTTGCGCTGTAATGGTGGAACCTATTCAGGGCGAAGGTGGGGTTAATGTACCTGATGATAACTATCTTAAGAAGATACGAGCTTGGTGTGATGAGACAGGCATTCTACTGATTCTAGATGAGATTCAAACTGGTGTTGGCCGAATAGGCAGCCTTTTCGCTTACGAGCAATATGGGGTTGAACCGGATATAATGACATTGGCCAAGGGATTGGGCAGTGGAGTGCCCATTGGGGTTTTCCTGGCCAAAGAACGAGCTTCGGTTTTTGCTCCAGGTGAGCATGGCTCCACTTATGGGGGCAATCCGTTGGTCTGTGCCGCTGGACTGGCAACGTTGAAATTTATCATCGATAATGACATACCAGGCAAAGTTAAAAAGGTGGGGCACTATTTCGTGGGTGGCCTGGAGAAATTGAAAGCCAAATTTGGTTTCATTTCTGATGTCAGAGGCCGCGGGCTGCTATTGGCTGTAGGCTTTGCTGATGATATGGCTGAAGAAGTGGTACTGACCTGCTTGAAGGAAGGCTTATTGGTCAATCAAGTCAAGCCAAATGCCTTGCGGTTTATGCCACCGCTTATTATCACTGAGAAAGATGTCGATGAAGCATTGGGTATTTTGAAAACAGTTTTCACTCGGAGGTTATGACAATGGCAGATAAGGTGGTACTGGCTTATAGTGGGGGTTTGGATACTTCGGCAGCTATAAAGTGGCTGGCGGATAGGTATAGGATGGAGGTCATCGCTCTTACCGCAGATATAGGTGGTGTTGGCGACCTCCCGGCCATTCAGCAAAAGGCGCTGAAGATAGGGGCGGGCAAGGCATTGACGGTAGATGCAAAGAAACTTTTTGTTGACTCCTTTGTCTTCCCGGCTCTTAAGGCTAATGCCATTTATGAAGGTCAATATCCGCTGGCTACAGCGCTCGGTCGCCCACTGATAGCTAAGCTGCTGGTAGATACTGCCAGAAAAGAAAGAGCTGTTGCTGTAGCTCACGGCTCTACCGGCAAAGGCAATGACCAGGTTCGCTTCGATGTAAGTGTCGCCGCTCTAGCTCCAGAACTAAAGATTATAGCACCGGCCCGAGAATGGGGCATGACACGAGAAGAGACAATTGCCTATACTGAGAAGTATGGCATACCTATACCGATTAAGGCTGCCAGTCCTTATTCTATAGATGAGAATCTCTGGGGCAGGAGCATAGAGTGTGGAGTGCTGGAAGACCCGTGGGTTGAGCCTCCTGAGGAGGTTTTCGCCTGGACTAAGTCACCGGCAGCCTCTCCTGATAAACCTGATTACGTAGAAATCGGTTTTGAAGAAGGAATACCGGTCAGCCTTAATGGTGAGAAATTAAATGGTGTGACTCTTATTCAGCGGCTTAATGAAATGGCTGGTAAACACGGCGTAGGGAGAATTGACCATGTAGAAAGCAGGTTAGTGGGGATAAAATCGAGAGAAATTTATGAAGCCCCAGCAGCTACGGTGCTACTGAAAGCGCATCAAGCCATGGAAGCCATGACTTTATCTCACCATCAAATCCGTTTCAACGAGAAAGTATCGAGCGAGTATGCTGACATCATCTATAACGGTCTGTGGTTTACTGCATTGCGCCGAGACCTAGCAGTTTATGTAGACCGTTCCCAGAAGCACGTCACTGGAACAATAAGAGTTAAGCTTTTTAAAGGAAACTGTATCGTGGTCGGCAGAAAATCTCCCGTCTCGCTGTACGACTACAGCCTGGCTACTTATGATAAAGGGGATGTTTTCGACCAGAGCGCCTCGCCCGGTTTCATTCATATCTGGGGACTACCGGCAAAAGTTCAGGCTAAGGTGCAGGGTGGCGAGGATGAAGAAAAGAAGCCGAAAAAGAAAACTTGAGACCTTGGAGAGAGGTGGTTATGCAGTTGTTTCGGCGGGTACCTCCAGACGAAGCCGAGAGTCATTTCAGACAAGGATTGTATTATCGCAATCGAAGAAGTAAGGAATTCGATTTTGATTTGGCGGTAGAGCATTTTAAGGAGGCGATTAGACTGAGTCCTGAGATTGGTAGGTATCATGCTGAGCTCGGCAAAGCTTATGTGGCAGCACCTCTCTTAGCAGTTACGCATGGTATCGGTAATAGTTTAAGTCTAGAGGAGTCTCTCGAGTTAGCTGTTAACGAGTTGAATCAGGCTCTCCAGTATGATTTGACACAAATCGAGATATATTTAGTTCTAGGCGAGGTCTATATGTATATGGGGAAGAAACAGAAAGCGATTGATGCTTTCCAACTTGCTGCCCGAATGCCGTCAATCTCTTTTATTGATGGCCTGTTTCTTAAGTCCTATGCTAGACGCAGACTCAAATACCTTGAACAAGGTATGCTGAAACAGCCCCAACCTAAGGTTGCCCAGGAATGCATTGAGCAAGCGATATCATATCGCAATGAGGGAAAATATCATCTAGCTGAGAAGGAGCTGATGCAAGCTTTTAAGCTGGCTCCGGATTGGGCGTGGCTTTATAAAACGATTTGTAAGCTGGGGGTTAAGGTGTATGGCTAAGAAAGACGAGACTAAGGACCGCTTGCGCAGCCGCTTCCAAAAGGGGGTTGATAAGGCAGTGGAGAAATACGTTGCCTCCATCCCCTTCGACTGGCGGTTGTATAAACAGGACATTGCCGGGAGTCTTGCTCATGCTCAGATGTTAGCCAAGCAGGGGCTGATATCGAAAAAAGACGCTGAGCTTATTGTTTCAGGCCTTGTCGCGATTCGAGATGAGATTGAGCAAGGAAAACTTGAATTCAACCCTGAGCTCGAGGATATCCACATGACTATTGAGAGTCGCCTGTTTGAAAAAATAGGTGACGTGGCTGGTAAGCTGCATACTGCCCGTTCCAGAAACGACCAGGTAGTTTTGGACCTGCGTCTTTTCGTTAAGGAAGCTATTTCGGAGACTGTCAGCAAGCTAAGAGATTTCCAACGGGCTCTACTGGGTGTAGCTGAGGCTAACAAAACTGTGATTATGCCCGGCTATACCCATCTCCAGCAGGCTCAACCTGTTCTCTTTGCCCACCACCTTTTAGCCTATTTTGAGATGCTGCAGCGTGATGTAGTGAGATTTCAGGATTGCTTAAAGCGTGCCGACGTCCTGCCGCTGGGCAGCGGAGCTCTGGCCGGCGTAGCTTATCCTGTGGACCGCGATTTCGTAGCTCAGAAACTGGGCTTCAGCGAAATAAGTGTCAATAGCCTTGATGCTGTGTCTGACCGGGATTTTGTGATTGAATATGAAGCTGCTGCTGCCATAACGATGATGCATCTATCTCGGTTGGCGGAGGAAATGGTGCTGTGGTCTTCGGCTGAGTTCGAGTTTGTGGAACTCGATGAGGCGTATGCTGCAAGCAGTAGCATTATGCCTCAGAAGAAGAATCCAGATGTGGCGGAGTTAGCCAGAGGCAAGACGGGCAGAGTCTACGGCAATCTAATAGGCCTTTTGACGGTGATGAAAGGTCTGCCATTGGCTTACAATCGCGATATGCAGGAAGACAAAGAGGGGCTTTTTGATACCGTGGACACACTTCTTTCAACTCTGGAAGTTTTCACTGGGTTAATAAAAACGCTGAAAATCAATGCTGCTCGGATGCAGCAGGCGATGTCAGGCAGCTATATATTGGCTACCGACCTGGCTGACTATCTAGTGAGAAAGGGGTTACCTTTTCGCCAGGCACATAATGTTGTGGGCAAGCTTGTGCGATATGCCATCAGTAAAGGGAAAAGCTTTCAAGAGCTAAGTCTAGATGAATATCGTGGTTTTTCACCTCTTTTTGCCGATGATGTGCATGTGATTACCGTAGAAACTTCTGTCGCGGCTCGTAGTGTTATCGGTGGCACCGCCCCGGAGCAGGTGGTAGCTGCCTTGTTGCGGGTGAGAAAACTTGTCGGGAAGAGGAATGAAAAATAGGCGAATTAAACTGGCACCATCGATTCTTTCCGCTGATTTCAGCCGTCTTGGTGAACAAGTTGCTGAGGTAACCAAAGCTGGTGCTGATTACATTCATGTTGATGTGATGGATGGGCATTTTGTGCCCAACATAACAATTGGTGCCCCTGTGGTGGCCTCACTTCATTCCTGGACTGCTCTCCCATTAGACGTACATTTGATGATTGAGCGTCCAGAAGCCCACATTTCACAGTTCGCTGAAGCTGGAGCCAACATTATCACTGTCCATGTTGAGGCTGCCACACATCTGCATCGCTTGGTCGAGGCAATAAAGGGCCTGGGAGTCAAGGCCGGAGTGGCGCTGAATCCAGCCACTCCTCTAAGCTCATTGGATGAAGTTCTTCCTTTGCTCGACCTGATACTGGTTATGACTGTTAATCCTGGTTTTGGCGGTCAGGCTTTCATTGGTAGCATGATGGATAAGATAGCTCGACTGCGGAGGATACTGGACGGCAGGCAAGCCAAGGTAGAGCTGGAAGTGGATGGTGGTATCACTGCTGGCATAGCCCCGAAGGTGGCTGAAGCAGGAGCTGAGGTTCTGGTTGCTGGGGCTGCGATTTTTGGTTCTAAGCAAAGTGCTGGGAAAGCGTTGCAGGAGATGAGGAGGGCGCTTGGTTTAGTGAGCTAATTTATGTTGACTGCGCAGGCAGCGGGTACACAGATTGAGCCGTTTCGGTTTCCCATCAAGCATAATTGTAGTTGGCTGAATATTAGGTAGCCAGCGTCGTCTGGTATGCTGTTTCGAATGGCTTACCCTATGACCGAAGTGTGCTGCTTTGCCACAGATGTCGCATTTCGTAGCCAAATGGTTAACTCCTTTTCCACAAGTGAGACTATTTAATTATCCTGCCTGTCATTCTGAGCGAAGCGAAGAATTTAGAGACCCTTCGCTGCCGCTCAGGGTGACAAGTATGCATGCTCCATAAGTCGCTCTTGACAACAGGAGTAGAATTATACCACAATTTTCACATTATACAAAGGAGAAAAAATGAAGCAAATTCATTCCTGTGGCGGTCAGGAGTTTAGAGATATGTTTGCCGCTGGTAGCGGCTGGTTGGAGAAAAGCGTTCCAGACATCAATGCCATAAACGTCTTTCCTGTGCCTGATGGTGATACCGGGACGAACATGTTTCTCACCATGCGCTCGGTCATAGAGGAAGCTGACCGGGTTTCAGGTGACAGTATCTCTGCCGTAGCTAAGGCGATGGCCCAAGGCGCCTTGATGGGCGCTCGTGGAAATTCAGGCGTGATACTGTCTCAGTTCTTCCGTGGGTTAGCCAAGGGACTTGATGAGAAGGATTCTATTACCGGAACTGATTGGGCAATGGCGCTGGATGAGGCATCGCGCGCCGCTTATAAAGGGCTATCACAGCCGGTAGAAGGGACTATGTTGACGGTGATCAAGGATGCATCCAAAGCTGCTGAGGAAGCTGCACAGGCCGAGCCAGATAACTTGACCAAGGTAACAGAAGCTGCTGTTGAGGCGGCCAGGAATTCAGTGGCCAGGACGCCTCTTCTGTTAGATGTGCTGCGTGAGGCTGGCGTGGTGGATGCAGGAGGGCAAGGTGTATATGTATTGCTGGAGGGCGCCCTTCGTTATTTAGAAGGAAAGGTAGAGGAAATGAAATACCGAAGGCCACAGCTCGTTGCCGCTGAGTTGCCTGCGGGCACTAAGACAGCTCAAATTGTGGCTGAAGCCGAGGAGCCGTATGGTTATTGCACAAATTTCTTGCTCGAAGGCAACAAACTTAATCCTGATAAAATCAGAAAGAGGTTAGAAAGCAAGGGTCAATCTATTGTCGTTGTTGGTGATGAGACCACCATCAGGGTACACATCCATACTTACGACCCTGGCAGTATTATACGTTATGCCACTTCATTGGGAACTTTGCATCAGTTACAGGTTCAGAATATGGACGACCAGCATGTTGGCTTTGTTGAGATGCAGAAGGAAAGGTTGCCAAGCTTGGATATAAGTGTGGTGGCTGTTGCCGCTGGAAGCGGGATGAGGGAGGTCTTCCGGAGTTTGGGAGCGGCGGCAATAGTCCCAGGTGGGCAGACAATGAATCCCAGCGTACAGGAGATACTTCAGGCAGTTGAGTCGGTGCCGTCACAGAAGGTAATCCTGTTGCCCAATAATAAGAATATCATCCTGGCTGTTTCTCAAGTCCCGTCGCTAACGTCCAAGGAAGTAGCTGTAGTGCCAACCAGGACTGTGCCTCAAGGAATAGCTGCTATCATCGCTTTTAACTATGAAGGAGGCATGGAGGAAAACGTTCAGGCTATGGAGGAGGCTGTAGCCACGGTGAAAACTGTGGAAATTACCGAAGCAGCACGTAGTACCCAGTTGCAGGGGTTGAAGATAAAGAAGGGGCAGGCGATTGCCATTGTAGATGATGAAAATTTAGTTGCTGCCGGTGATAACACGGCTGAGGTTCTCTTCGAGGCTCTTGATAAGGCAGGCATTGAATCAGCAGAGGTGGTGACTGTGTATTATGGTGCCGATATTGAAGCAGCTCAGGCGGAGCAGGTGGTTCAAAAAATCCGTGATAAGTATCCCGAAAAGCAGGTGGAGATGGTATCTGGTGGGCAACCCCATTACCGCTACATAGTTTCTCTGGAATGATTCTTTTGGGAGGTTTGTGGCTTTGGTCAAAATTGTAACTGATACTGGCTCTGACGTAACTCCGGAACTGGCTCAGCAGCTAGGCATAACTCTTGTGCCAGTGTATCTTAGCTTCGGGGAAAAGGTCTACCGTGATGGCGTTGACATGAGTCCAGATGAGCTTTATAAAAGACTAGAAACAGACCCCATCCATCAGATGACTTCTGGCACTTAGAGAAGGTTAAGACCAGTGACAACCTCTTCGCTCATAGATGTCGAGCCGTTGCGCACCATCCTCCAAATGGAATGCCAGAGAAACTACGCTAACACCACGGTATTTGGCGGGCTCGACAAGTACCTTTGCAAATGGGCGAGGGAAACCAGAGACAAGATAAGTTCCCCTGAACTTCTAGCCCGCTTCACCGAGCTTCACTTAGCTGATTCTAGCTATGCTGAGTGGGATGTTGATAAGCGTAAGGTATGGATAAAAGATGTCCTTGATTGGCTGGCTCGAGCCGAAACAGCAGCGGGAATATCGCCAGCAAAAAAGAGACAGACTCGTTCTAAGGTAGTCAGCCGGCCATCGGCGGGTCCCGTAGCCCGTTCCTCAAATGGCGATAAGGGGTTAGATTCGCCAGTAACCATTGTTAAAGGTATTGCTGCCAGTTCAGCTAGCAAGCTGGCTAAGCTGGGGGCACAGACAATTCGCGACTTACTTTATTTCTTCCCCAGACGTCATCTCGATTATAGCCAGAGAAAACCTATTGCTGAGCTTGAAGTTGGTGAAGAACAGACCGTTTTGGCTACGGTGTGGGAAGCTCGAATAGCCAGGCTGGGCCCTCAACAGGGTACTGAAGTCATCGTTGGTGATGAGACAGGCAATATGAGGGCAGTTTGGTTTAATCAACCTTTCCTGGCTAAGAACTTCCCCACTAATGCTCAACTGGTGCTCAGCGGCAGGGTATCTGAATTTAAAGGGAATAAGGTATTTGAATCACCAGAGTGGGAGCTGGTTGAGGATAAGGAGTTGATTCATACCGGTCGTCTGGTGCCTGTTTACCCCTTGACTCGAGGTCTATATCCGCGGCAGGTGAGAAATATAGTAAAGAGAGTCCTCGATAATTGGGTATGGCAGGTGACCGATTTTCTGCCACAGGAGATTAAGAGCCGATGTCATCTCCTGGATTTACCTGAGGCGATTATCCAGGCTCATTATCCAGATAGCCATTTGGTGAAGGCTGAGGCGAGAAAGCGTCTGGCTTTCGATGAGCTTTTCCTTCTTCAGTTAGGTGTGCTCGGTAAAAAGCGTGACTGGCAGGAAAGTCAACCGGGTAACGCTTTCACTATAAATAGAGAGAGCCTCAATAGATTTCTGAATTCTCTGCCTTTCGCATTAACCCAAGCGCAGCAGCGAGTGCTTCAGGACATTCTCGCTGACTTACAAGAGTCGAGACCCATGTCGCGACTTCTCCAGGGAGAGGTGGGCAGTGGCAAAACTGTAGTGGCTACGGCGGCTTTGTTAGTAGCCGCTGATAATGGCTATCAGGGAGCGTTCATGGTGCCAACCGAGATACTGGCTGAGCAACACTTCAAGAATATTTGCCAGCTTCTGTCTAAGATAAGCAATGAAAAGGATGAACAGGGCAATGTTTGCTGCTACCATGGGCTTTTTTCTCACCCTGTTACCTTTGCTCTGTTGACCGGAAGCCTGAGCGAGAAGGAGAAAGCAGCGTTACATCAGCAGATTCAAGAAGGCAAGATAGATATTATTATCGGCACACATGCTCTCATTCAGAAGGCGGTAGAGTTTTCCAAGCTGGGGCTGGCGGTGATTGATGAGCAGCATCGTTTTGGTGTTTTGCAACGCTTAGCATTGCGTCAGAAAGGGTTTAATCCCCATATACTGGTGATGACAGCTACGCCTATTCCACGGACTCTGGCGCTAACTCTTTATGGTGATTTAGACCTTTCGGTTATAGATGAATTACCTCCGGGACGGCAGGAGATAAAGACAAGGTGGCTTAGACCTGAGCAGAGAGGCAGGGCTTATGACTTTCTCCGTAAGCAAACCCTTGCCGGACAACAGGCTTTCATCATTTGTCCTCTTATTGAGGAATCAGAGAGCATCGAAGCTAAGGCGGCAGTTGTTGAGTATGAACGGTTGTCCAGGGAGGTTTTCCCTGACTTGAGGCTCGGCTTGCTCCATGGGCGGATGGCAGCCAGTGAGAAAGAAAAAGTAATGCAGAGTTTCCGGGATGGCAAGCTTGATATTCTGGTGTCTACACCGGTAGTAGAAGTGGGCATTGATGTGCCTAACGCTACCGTAATGCTGGTGGAGGCAGCCGACCGTTTTGGCTTATCGCAGTTACATCAGTTTCGGGGTCGTGTCGGGCGGGGCGAAAAACAAAGTTACTGTTTGCTTCTGGCTGAGAAGCCCTCACCTGAAGGGAGCGAGAGGTTGAAAGCCATAGAGGAAACTAGAGATGGCTTCGTTTTAGCTGAGAAGGACCTGGAGCTACGTGGGCCAGGTGAATTCTTTGGTACCCGCCAGAGCGGTTTGCCGGACCTCCGCATGGCTAGATTATCTGATACTCCACTTCTGGAGTTGGCTCGAAATGAGGCAATCGCTCTTTTTCAGAGAGATTCTGGTTTCACGATGCCTGAGCATGGGCTCTTGGCTAAAGAGCTAGCCCGTGTCTGGCAAACCGGCGGTGAATTGAGCTGATTTGAAAGTTAACGGTAGTAGTTCTAATATATAGGGGGTGCGCAGTAGCCCTATTTGTCATCCTGAGCGCAGCGACCGACGAATCTCATTGTCTAACAGTTTTTAAAATTGATGGTTGAGAATGTTTATTGACAGTCTAATATCAATGTAGTTGCGACCCTTTCGAGTCGCTTTTCTGTAGCGAGGCTAAAGCCTCGCCACTACATTAGCGAGTGATGTCATGGTTATCAAACACAAACTGGTTAAAGTTTTAGAGCAAGCTGTAATACAGGCTCAGCAAGAAGGGGTGCTTGCTGTTACAACCTTGCCTGAGGTTATTGTAGAACGTCCGCAGAATCCGGAACATGGTGATTATGCTTCCAGCCTTCCGCTGAAGCTGGCCAGGACAACGGATATAGCCCCTCTGTCAATTGCTGAGAAGGTCCTCGAATTTCTGCCTCCCTTGCCTGAGGTCGCCAAAATAGTCGTCGTTGCCCCGGGCTTCATCAATTTTAAACTCAGCTTCGTTTGGCTGACAAAACAAGTGGCAGCCATCCTGGATGCTGGCGATTCTTACGGCAATATCGACCTAGGTGATGGCAGGCCTGTTCAAATTGAGTTTGTCAGCGTAAATCCCACTGGGCCTCTTCATGTTGGGCACGGTCGTGGTGCTGTACTGGGGAGCACTCTGGCTAATGTGCTCGGTGCTGCCAACTACGCTGTAGAGAAGGAATATTACATCAATGATGCTGGCAGCCAATTAGATGCTTTTAGCCGGTCTCTTTATGTGCGTTATCAGCAATGCCTGGGTGTTGATGCTGAAATGCCGGGCGATGGCTATCTGGGCAACTACATGGTTGACCTGGCGAAGGAGATTATTGAAAAAGAAGGCAAGCGCTTTCTGACAATACCTGGAGACGCTGCTCTTCGGGAGCTAGGGGCAATCGGAGTTGCCGAGGTGATGGGTATGATCAGACAGGTCCTCGAGCTGCTGGGCGTGGAGTTCGATGTCTGGTTCAGCGAACAGAGCCTGTATAAGAATGGCCAGTATGAAAAGGCGATGAAGTTGCTGAGAGACGGTGGTTATGTAGCCGAGAAGGAGAATGCCACCTGGTTTATATCTTCTGCTTTGGGTGAAGATAAAGATAACGTGTTGATACGGAGTGATGGCTCGCCTACATATTTTGCTTCTGATGTCGCCTATCACTTTAACAAGTTTTTGGAGCGGCAGTTCGATACTGTAATTAACATCTGGGGAGCAGACCACCAGGGGCATGTTTCCCGCATGATAGCCGTGGTCAACGCTCTGGGGATAAATCCGGAGCGGCTTAAGGTCATAATCTGCCAGCTGGTTACATTACGCCGCGGCCAGGAAATAGTCAGGGTCTCCAAGCGCAGTGGCGATATTATCACATTGAGAGAGGTAATAGATGAAGTTGGCTCGGATGCCTGTCGCTTCGTCTTTTTGTCCCGCTCAGCCGATGCTCAGATGGACTTTGATATGGAGCTGGCTAAGAAGCAATCAGCCGATAATCCGGTCTACTATGTTCAATATGCTCATGCCCGCATTGCCAGTATCCTTCGGTTAGCTAAGGAAAGGGGAATCGATTATGCCCGGGGCGATGTATCTTTGCTCACCACCGAGCCGGAGTTGACCTTAATACGGCGGATGATTTTGCTGCCGGAAATGCTGGAATTAGTTGCCAGCACTCTGGAGCCTCATCATTTGCCTTACTATGCTCAAGACCTGGCCACTGTCTTTCACAGCTTCTACAAGCAATGTCGTGTTGTTTCGAAAAATCAGGAGCTAACCTGGGCCCGGCTCAAGTTAGTTAAAGCCGCCCAAATTGTTCTGGCTAGGACCCTTCGTCTAATGGGAATGGCAGCCCCCGAAAGCATGTAGCCCGTGTTTCTGCTGCTCCTTACCTCCTACCTGTCATTCTGAGCGAAGCGAAGAATCTTGCATGTAGCTGCGAGGCTTTAGCCTCGCCCCGAAAAGGTGACCCTAAAGGGTCGCAACTACATGGGTAGCACATTGGCAACGTAGCCCGAAGTGGGGGACCCTGAAGGCCTGCCCCTGCTTGTCATTGCTGCTTTCCCCACTGTCATTGCGAGCCAAAGGCGAAGCAATCTCATAGATTGCCACGTCGCTAACGCTCCTCGCAATGGCAAAAAAATTTCTTTGTTTCCGTTTGTAGCTGGCGATGCTTTGTGCTAAACTTTCATGAAATATGAAAAAGCGCGTTTTCTCCGGCGCCCGACCTACCGGCAGACAGCACTTAGGTAATTATCTCGGCGCCATTCAAAATTACGTTGCCCTCCAAGAGGACTATGACTGCATTTATTGCATAGTGGATATCCACGCACTAACGACCTTAGAGAACACGGATAGGCTTCAACAGGATATTCACGAGATGATGCTTGATTGGTTAGCCGCCGGCCTTGACCCAAAGAAAAGTATCCTCTTCGTGCAGTCGCATGTTCCTGAAGTGATGGAACTTCACACCTTGCTCAGCATGGTTACGCCATTAAGCTGGCTATTGCGTGTTCCTACCTTCAAAGAGAAGGCGCGGATGCAACCCCATAATGTGAATTATGGACTGGTTGGCTATCCGGTGCTTATGACTGCTGACATCGTGCTTTATAAGGCTGAGGTCGTGCCCGTAGGCGAAGACCAGCTCCCTCATCTTGAACTGGCGCGGGAAATCGCCCGTCGCTTTAACACCCTTTATGGCCCTACTTTTCCTGAGCCTCAAGCCAAGCTCACCTCTTTTCCCATGGTGCTGGGGTTGAACGGCGCTCAGAAGATGGGCAAGAGCTACGATAACTACATCGAGCTGGCGGCTACACCGGAGGAGACATCGAAGCTGGTGATGACTGCGGTTACCGACCCGGCTAGGCAGTATCGTTCTGACCCCGGCCATCCCGAGGTATGCAATGTCTTCAGTCTCCATCGATTCTTCAACACGGGTCGTGCAGATGAAATTGCTGTTGAGTGCCGTTCGGCAGGCATCGGTTGCGTTGATTGCAAGAAGTTGCTAGCTGAGGGGATAAATTTAAGACTGGCCGCTTTGCGTGAAAAGAGAGCTTCTCTTGCCGCTAAGCCGAAGTATGTATCTAAAGTCCTTGCTGACGGGGCTAAGCGGGCTCAGGCAATCGCCAAAAAGACCTTAACTGAAGTCAAAGAGAAGATGGGGCTTCTTCCTCCGGCCGCTTGAAAACCTGTTTCCTTGTCATTCTGAGCGAAGCGAAGCAATCTCTTTGCTGGTATAATCAGCACCATCCTCTCCCTGTGGGGGTGGAGTGGGCAGGCATCCAGCGAGGATTTACTCCCGCTGGGATATGGGGAATGGGAGAGGACAAAGGTGAGGGTGATAAAATAAACGAACGAACGACCTTCCATGAATAACTTGCCTGCAGCCGGAAGCGGCAAAAATCCCCTTGAAGTCGCCATTCAAGCAGCTAAAGGCGCCGGCGAAATCCTTCTAGCTAATTTCGGCTCCAGAAGACAGATAAAGCACAAAAGCCAGGGCAATCTGGTTACCGAAGCCGACCTTTTGTCTGAAAAGTTCATAATTGAGCTTCTAAAAGGCGAGTATCCTGATTACGGCATCCTCTCCGAAGAATCAAATTCCTCTGCTCCAACCACTGATTACATTTGGGTAGTTGACCCGCTGGATGGCACCAACAACTATGTCTTCGGCATTCCCTTCTTCTGTGTAAATGTTGCTTTAGTCAAAGGTGAAGATATCCTGCTCGGTGTAACCTATGACCCGGTGAGAGGGGAGCTTCTTCGAGCCGAGAAAGGCAAAGGGGCTTATCTCAATGACTTGCCGATTCAGGTTTCCAAAGAGAGCTCGCTTGGGGCATCGCTGGTTGGCCTTGACCTGGGCTATAGCCAGGAGCGAGGCAGGGAGTTGCTTGATGTAGCCAATAAATTGTGGTGGCGAGTGCATTGCATCAGGCTCATGGGGTCATCATCTTTGGGTATAGCTTATGTTGCCTGCGGACGAATCAGCCTTTACTTTCACCGTTATCTCTTCCCCTGGGACATTGCCAGCGGAATATTGTTAATTAGAGAAGCTGGTGGCAAGGTAACCGACTGGCAGGGAAAACCAGCAAGCTTCCAGAGCAGGGAAATAATTGCCTCAAACAGTAGGCTTCACCAGCAATTTATGGCACACCTGGGTTAGGGGCAGCTACAAATGTATTTTATGTTCACGGCGGCATAATCGTCAAGGCAGGGGTCAAGGATGACCGCGAAAAGCAATGCTCAAGGCAGCAAAGGTTATAGGAGTCTTGGTCCTGCTTGGCCTGACCTTAAGCGCCATATTTTTGTTCCACTAAAACAGCCTTACGATTGCCTAATAAATGACCGCGAGTAGCTTGAGGGATTTAGAGAAGAGAATGGGTGGGTTTTACATTATGACGTTCTGTGCACTTTGTTGCCCTTCAGGGATCCAAATGATGTATAATCATGGGTGCCAAGAGAGTCTCAAAGAAGTTGGCATAATGGCTTGGAGGTGCGGTATGGAAATGACTAATCGTAAGAAGGGCACACCCAAAGTTAAGGAAGACAGATCATTCCGTGAAATTGTAGAAAACTTCACTGACCCTAGAGAAGTTATACGAGAGGCAATAAGCAATTCACTCGATTGGTCTGCTTCGATTATTAAGATAACGGTATACGAAGACGCAACTCGAGCTGACCGTGAGTTAGTCATCAAGATATGGGATAACGGTCTAGGTCTCACTAGGGAGCGATTCTCCGCATTTTGGAACCTTGCCGATTCTCCAGGGCTACACAGAGATAAGTTTGGGAAGAAAATGGGTGGTAAGGTGGGAGAGAAAGGGCATGGTACAAAGACCTATTGGAAATGCCGGCAGGTCGAAGTCGAAAGCATTGCAAAGGAGGAGGATGGTAGTGACTGGTATGTCTTAGGAGAGATGAAAGAACCCATTAACACTCTGGTTCAGGAAAAGAGAGTCCCAGATTATGACTATGTCGAAGCACCTGGCGAAGGAAAAGAGAGTTTTACCGAGGTCACAATTAAGGGTTATCATACTCGTACCAACGAAGACTTTCGCCATGAAACCTTGAAAGATTATATCCAGTGGTTCACAAAGTTCGGTTCGGTCGAACTTGAGTTGGGAATTGAGGGTAACAAGGGCAAGGTAATTGAGTTACAGGGTCTGGGAAAAGGTGATCCAGAAGTACTAGGGTTTGGTCATCCATTTCCGCCGTTATTAAACAACATAAAGCAATTGCAGAAGCAATATAAGGATACCTGGCCGAAGTACTATGTTAACAAATGGGTTTTTTCATCAGTGCAGATCGAAGCTTTTCCAGCTAGTAGTATTGATGTTATCTTCTACCTCGAAGGGGACTCAGCAAAGCGTGTGCACAACCCGATGTTGACCCGACAACGCAGACCGCATGAACGATGGCACTACACCGTTTCTGATAGATATGGACTTTACGTATGTAGAGATTATATACCACTTCCGCCGAGCCAGCGTGTAAACGAATGGGTTACTACCGGGCAAAGCGAATGGACATTGTATCATGCCTTTGTGAATTGTCAGGACTTTGAACTTACTGCCAACAGAGGCGGTATAGGCAATACGGACAGGTCATTTCTGACCAAGGTGCAAGAGACGGTAGAGAAACTATTCAAGACAAAAATAACAGCCAGTGAGGAGTATAGGGCATACGAGGAGGAGATAGACCTAACCAAAAAGCGAGGTGCAATAGATACTAGTGAAGAAGATGAAAAAGCGGATGTTGAGAAGAGATACTACCAGGTTAAGAAGAAGCATCTAGCACAATACCAGGCACCGAAGCGCCCCTCCGTAACACTTATAGAACCCAGACAGGAAGTCGAAGTGCTAATGCTTTTTACCATCATGAAGGCGTTAAGACCTGACCTATTTGAATTTGATATCCTGGACTATAGTACAAGCAGAGGAATAGATGCATTGTGCGCGCTGGATCCGACTCAGGGCGGGCTAGAGAGAGGCAATCTTCGATATGTCGAATTTAAGAGAGCCTTGACACACGAGTTTGGTGATCACACATTTGCGCGGCTCGCGGCTGTTGTCTGCTGGGAATGTAATCTCGAAGACGGCGCAAAAGTTCGTGATTTTGCTGGGAAAGAACGGGCGCTACAAATCACTAAGACCGCCGACGAAACTATTTATATGCTATTAGCGCCACGTGACTTGCCTCTTCCAAACGTAAAGGTATATGTGCTGAAAGATTATCTCAAGGAGAAACTCGGGATTTTTTTCAAGGCACGGATTTAGTGGTTTTATAGTCTCTAATATAAATGGTTCGCTACACAAAATAGCGGTTTGTTCAGTCTGGTAGCTTTGGAACGGACACTATTTCGAGCCGGTGTATAAGACAGCCAGTATTGTGGACTTGGTCCTGGTGGCGTTGCCAGCGGCCAGCTCTTTTTCGATGGCCAGGATGTAATCGTGCAGCGGCTTTAAATCACTAATCATCTGTTATCTCTTACCGTCTCCTATGGCCGATATGTTGTCTCTGCTCGACGACCTATGTGTAGTATCAGAACGAGATTCTTATCATCGTAAATTTCATAAACTACCCGGTAGTTGCCTATCCTAATGCGGTAAGCCCTCTCAGCTCCCCTGATTTTTCTGATTCTGTGGGGACGAGGTTCGTCAGCTAAACCTCTTATAGCAGCTCGTAAGTGCTCAAAGTTAGGTCTTTGTATTCGCCCCTTCAGCTTTTCTAAATCACGGTAGGCGGCTGGTGAGACTTCAATTCTATACACTCTTTGCCTCAGTAGCCCTTTCTCGCATGGCTACCGCTTCCTCTTCCTCCAATTCCTTTTCAACCTCAGACCAGGGGCGCCCTCCTTTTTCTCTCCATTCGGCTCGGGCAGCTTCAATTACAGGCAGTAGCTCGGCATCCTCGCGACTTTCCAGCCATTCGCGTACCGCATCGGCTATGATGTCACTGGCCGGCATGTGCCTCCTTGCTGCCTCAACCTTTAGAGTCGTGTACAGGTCTTCATCGTGGAACACGACCGTCATTCTTCTGCTCATTTTCACCTCCGAGCATATATACTTACATACGCACAACAATTGTAGAATGACCAGAGACGGATGTCAAGCTGCTGCGATGGCACAATGTAGCGTTTGTTCAGTCTGGTGGTTTTAGAACGGACACTATTTCGAGCCGGTGTATAAGACAGCCAGTATCGTGGTCTTGGTCCTGGTGGCGGATTTGACGAGGTGGGGCTGGTTGGAATCGTAGTAAACGGCGTCGCCGGGACGGAGAAACTCGACCTGGTCACCAACCTGTACTTTCATCTCCCCTTCGAGCACGAAAAGAAACTCCTGGCCGTCATGGGCGGAGAACTCTTCTGCAGCAGTTGGCAGCAGGGTTACGATAAAAGGCTCCATCATCCGGTTGGCCTTTTCCGGGGCTAATGATTCGTAAAAGTAGCCATATTGCTCCTGCTTTTTCTGCCCGTAGCGGGCGACGGCTCTACGTTTGTCTTTGTGAACTACGGTCATGGGCTTGTCAAGTCCAGGAGAGATGAAATAGCCCATCTTCATGTCCAGGGCTTTGCCTAATCTGATCAACTGGCCGAGGGGAGGCGCCATTTCGCTTGATTCTAAGTGTCTCAATGTAGGCACATCGATGCCGGTGCGGCTGCTGATGTCCTCAAGGGTGAGACCACGTGTTTCGCGAGCCGTTCGAATCCGTTCGCCCAGAGCTCCTCTTTCCTTCTTTGCCACCTCAGCAGGCGCGAGACGGGAGCTATCGGTAAGGAAATCTTCATGCCTGGCAGGCTTTCTCCTGGCTGAGCTTGCTTTGCCAGCTGTTTTAATGCGCTTTTCCTCTTTCTTCATATCTTTCCTCCTAGATTGCCCTTCCAGCTACACCGATATGGCGAGCAATGACTATTCGCAGAATCTCCGATGTTCCTTCTCCAATTTCAAGTAGCCTCTGGTCTCGATAGAACCTTTCTATCCTGAAATCCTTCATCAGTCCGTAGCCGCCGTGGAGCTGCAAGCCTTGGTGAACGCATCGATGCATGACCTCCGAGCAGTACAGCTTGGCCATGGCTGCCTCTTTGGTTATGGGAAGGTTGTTTTCTCGCATCCAGCAGACCTTGTAGAGGAAATTTCTGGCGAGGTCAATCTCAAGGGCCATGTCGGCTAGCTTAAAGGCATTTACCTGGAAGGTGCTGATAGGCCGGCCGAACTGGACGCGCGAGTTGGCATACTCCAAGGCTATCTCAAAAGCTCCCTGGGAGCCGCCAAGCCCCATGGCAGCAATGCTCAGGCGTCCGCCATCTAAGGTGGCCAGCATCTGGTGAAAGCCATCACCTATCTTTCCCAAGACATTTTCTTTGGGCACGATGCAATCATCGAAGAAAAGTTCCCCGGTATTGGATGCCCGCCACATCATCTTTCCTTTCATCTCCTGGGCGGTAAAGCCGGGCGCATCCCTGGGGACAATGAAGCAGCTGAGGTCTGCCCCTCCCCCCTCTCGCTTGCCGGTCACAGCCTGGACGACGATGACGCCGGTCAGCGGGCAGGCTGCATTGGTGATGAAGATTTTTCTGCCGTTGATAACCCAGCGGTCTCCCTTAAGCTCGGCTGTAGTCCGGGAGCTGCCAGCGTCTGAGCCAGCCTCGGGCTCGGTGAGGCCAAAGGCTGCCAGGCAGTCTCCGGCGCAGAGCTTAGGAAGCCACTCCTGCCTTTGCTTTTCATTGCCGAAATAATAAATTGGCCCGATGCCTAGAGAATTTCCGGCGGTGATGGTAGCGGCCTGGGAGCCGTCCACCCTGGCCAGCTCCTCCACCACGATGATATAGGAGATGTACCCCATGTTCGAGCCGCCGTATTTCTCCGGGACGAAGCATCCCAGGAGGCCCAGTTCAGCCATTTTCTGCGTCAGTTCGATGGAGAAATGCTCCTTTTCATCCAGCTCTCTGGCAACCGGGGCTATCTCTCTTTCGGCAAAATCTCGAATTGCCTGACGTGTTAGCTTTTGTTCCTCGGTTAGTTCAAAATCCATGGCACGTTTCTCCCATCTAACATTATTTGAGAGTGTTTATCCACGCTCCGTCTTCAATGTAATTGTGCCCCTTTAAGATAACTTTCTGTAGCGAGGCTAAAGCAGCTTGATAAATTCGTCGACTGATAGTCCGGCATGGCGGATAATGGCTCGTAACGTCCCTTATCCAATTCCTTGTGAAGGGGGACGACTAACTGGCAATCTGTCTCTTCCACTTTGTGGGAAAAATTATAGCTCATTGGTGATACACATTAAACATGTAGCTCCGAGGCTTTAGCCTCGGGAGTCCGACCCTAAAGGGTCGGGACTACATTTTCGGACAGCTTGTACACTTTTCGCCGGACAAGGCAGGAATTTTGCTCATACTACAACCACTGATATCTCAAATTTCTCTTCAGGTACAGGGAGGTTATCCCCCTCGAGCGCGTGAATGTAGCAATTGATAGCTTCCTTGATGTTTTTTAATGCCTCTTCTTTTGTCTTTCCCTGGCTGACACAACCGGGCAAACTAGGACATTCTGCGACCCAATAACCGTCTTCACCTGGATATAGAATGACCTCTCGCATTTTTCCTCCTACCTGTTCTTAGCTTTGCGATGTCTCTCGACGAATCTGCCCATTTTTTTCAGGGCTTCTTCGATTTCGGGGAGGGAAGTGGCATAGCAGCAACGGATGTAGCCTTCACCGCACTGACCGAAAGCCGAACCGGGGACTACAGCCACTTTTTCTTCCATTAACAGCTTTTCGGCGAATTCTTCTGAGGTCATGCCGGTAATCTTTATGGATGGGAAGGCGTAAAAGGCGCCTTTGGGCTCGAAGCAGGACAAGCCGATATCTCTAAATCCTTTGACTATGACTCTGCGCCGCCGGTCATACTCTCTCACCATTGCTTCCACTTCGCTGTCCCCGGCTTTTAAAGCCTCTATAGCTGCCATCTGTCCCATTATCGAAGCGCATAACATGGTGTATTGGTGAATCTTGGTCATGGCTCCGACAATTTCACTGTCGGAGGCAGCATAACCGATGCGCCATCCGGTCATGGCATAGGCTTTGGAAAATCCGTTTAGCAGGATAGTGCGCTCTCTCATACCGGGCAGACTGGCGAGGCAGGTGTGCTCAACGCCATAGACCAGCCGCCCGTAGACTTCGTCGGAGATTACCAGAAGATTATATCGTTTAGCCAGTTCAGCAATTTGAGTCAGCTCTTCTTTTGATAGGACTGCGCCGGTAGGGTTGCAGGGGTAGCCGAGTAAGATTGCCTTTGTCCTCTGCGTAATCCGCGGCTCGATGTCGTCGGCTGTTATTTTGAAATCGTTCTCCTCGGTAGTGGGCACTTGTATAGGTATCCCACCTGCCAGGCTAACAGAGGCGGGATAGGCGACATAACAGGGGTCGGGCATGAGGACTTCATCACCCGGATTAAGTATAGCTCTTGCCGCAAGGTCGACGCCCTCGCTGACACCGACGGTAATGAGGATTTCGTTGTCGGGGTCATAGGTCAGCCCGAAGCGGGACTCGAGGTGGCTGGCTAATTCTGCTCTTAGCTCAGGCGTGCCTTTGTTGGAGGTATACATGGTGTAGCCTTTTTCCAGGGAGTAAATGGCGGCTTCACGAATGTGCCATGGGGTGACGAAATCAGGCTCGCCAACGCCGAGGGAGATTACTCCCTCTATAGAGGAGAGCAGATCAAAGAATTTCCTGATACCCGAAGGTGGAAGTGCGCTTACCCTTTCGGATATGTGGCTTTGAGATGCTTTAATATGACTCGACCCGCTTTTGGACACAGGTACCTCCTGTTTACAAAGCAGAGAATTAACTTGCGGTTAAGGGGTTACAGGCAGGCGCTTAATCCCTTCGCCGCCCTCAAATATTTCGCCGTCTTCCTTATATTTCTTAAGGATGAAATGGGTTACAGTGCCCTGCACCGTTTCTAACGGCGCCAGTTTTTGTGAGACAAAGACAGCGATTTCCTGCATGCTTTTGCCAGCTACCAATACTGCCAAATCGTAAGTGCCGGAGGCGAGATAGACGGAACGAGCTTGAGGGAAACGATATATACGTTCAGCTATGGCATCAAAACCCACATCACGTTGTGGAACAACCTTGACTTCGACCAGAGCCAAGACCTGCTCTTCGCCCAATTTTGCCCAGTCAATGACGGCTTTGTATTTCAAGACAGCTCGGTCTTCCTCAGCCTTCTTGATCGACTTTTTCACCTCGGCGACTGATATACCGGTCATAGTGGAGATTTGCTCCGCTGTCAGCCGGGCATCTTTTTCCAGGGCTTCAAAAATCTGTTTCATATTACCTCCTCAACGCCTAACAAATAAGCCACCATTGGTCTTGGGCCTCATTATAGCAGAGTTCGAAGAGCTTCTCATCCTCGGTGATGACTCTGAAAAATCTTTTGCCTGGTTCCAGCCACTCCTTCTCTATCCGGGATACCTTATGCTCTTTGTCCTGCCACAAGAAAGATTCCGGCCTCTGAGCGTAGGTATGGCCTGAATAGCATTTGACTTGAAGTTTATTCAACCCCATCCCCTCTTTAGCGAGCGCCTAGCAATCACGGTCTGTCATTGCGAGCCGAAGGCGAAGCAATCTCTGAGATTGCTTCGTCGCTACGCTCCTCGCAACGACACTTAACACTCTCTTTTATATCGGCGGTTTTTTCTTGTGCCAGTCGGTAGCTTGCTCGTAGGCAAAGGCGATGTGAAGTATGGTTTCTTCGTCGAAAGGCTTGCCTATAATCTGCATGCCTATGGGTAAACCATCGGCGAAACCGGCTGGCACGGAGATTGCTGGAAGGCCGGCGATGTTTATGGGCAAAGTGCAGACGTCGCTCAGATACATTTGTATAGGGTCATCCACCTTTTCACCAAGCTTAAACGGCACTGTAGGCGATGTCGGCGTGACCAGAGCATCATATTTCTCGAAGGCTTGGTCAAATTCCCTTCTTATTAAAGTGCGTACCTTCTGGGCTTTAAGGTAGTAGGCATCGTAGTAGCCAGCCGATAGGGCATAGGTTCCCAGCATGATGCGCCTTTTGACCTCAGCCCCGAAGCCAAACTGCTTTGTCTTCTCCATAGCTTCCCACATGTTGCTGGTATCTTGGTAGGAGAAGCCGTATTTTACCCCATCATATCGAGCCAGGTTTGCCGAGGCTTCAGAAGGGGCCAGGATGTAATAAGCGGCAAGTGCATATTTAGTGTGGGGCAATGAGGCATCCCAGTCTATTTTAGCCCCCAGCTCCTCTAGCTTTTTTATGGCTGCCTCTATGCTGGCTCTTACCTCCTTCTGCATGCCCTCGACGAAATATTCCTTAGGGATGCCTATGCGTAGATTCTTAAGGTCTGGAATCAGTGCTTTGGTGTAATCAGGCACAGGATAAGGAGCTGAGGTTGAATCTCTGGGGTCATGGCCGGCGATAACATTCAATACCAGGGCACAGTCGGCGGCATTTTTGGTGATAGGGCCAATCTGGTCAAGCGAGCTGGCGAAGGCGACCAGGCCAAAGCGACTCACCCTACCATAGGTCGGCTTCAAGCCGACCACGCTGCAGAACCCGGCAGGCTGACGGATACTGCCGCCGGTATCGGAGCCAAGGGCGTAGATGGCTTCATCAGTAGCCACGGCAACGGCCGAGCCACCACTGCTGCCGCCGGGAACACGGTCTAAGTCCCAGGGGTTTCGTGTTGTGAAGAAAGCGGAATTCTCTGTTGATGAGCCCATGGCAAACTCATCCATGTTGGTCTTTCCTAAGATCACCGCTTTACCGGCTTTCAGTTTCTCTATAACTGTGGCATCATAAGGAGGAACAAAATTTCCCAGGATTTTTGATGAGCAGGTGGTCTTGATGCCCTTGGTGCACATAACGTCTTTAATCAAAGCAGGTATGCCGGTTAAGGGCTTGATTTTGCCGCTGCCGATGGCCTTGTCTGCATTCTTGGCTTGCTCTAAAGCAGCATCTTCACTGATGGTAACGCAAGCGTGGACCTTGTCTTCGACCTTAGCCAGGCGTACCAAAATGGCTTTGGTCAATTCGACCGAGGATGTCCTTTTTTCTTTTAGAAGCTGGTGAGCCTGGCTGATGGTCAGTTGATGGAGGTCGTTCATGATTTATTCCAGAACTGCCCGTGTTTTGAAGCAATTGCTCTCTCGTTGAGGCGCGTTATCCATGATGTCTTTCACCGGGTAGGATGCCTTTGCCTCGTCGGGTCTGAGGACATTTTGGAGAACGATAGACTGGGCTGTGGGTGGGAGGTCGGTGGTGTCGAGTTGCTTAAGTATTTCGAACTGTTCCAGGATGTCGGATAGCTGGATTCTGAACTTCTCAATTTCAGCTTCGCTCAATCCTAATCTGGCCAGGAGAGCGATATGTTGTACTTCCTCACGGCTTAGTTTCATTTCGTTTCATCCTGCAAAGTGGTAAGAATCGTCTTATTTGAGGTAACAGTTATGTCGAATTATTATAACACAAAGAGCTAATACGTAGTGGCGAGGCTTTAGCCTCGCTCGCGCACGACCCTAAAGGGTCGTGGCTACATTCTCTGTCATTGTGGGCCCTTTGCCCGGTGTCATTCTGAGGGAGAAAAGCGACCAAAGAATCTCGTCCTTTGCCTTGAGATCCTTTGCTTCGCTCAGGATGACAGTTGGGAAAAGGCTCAGGGTAAACTCCACGTGGCAATTCCCCCTTCATCCTTGCCGGGATTGCTTCGTCGCTATCACTCCTCGCAATGACAGGACAAAAGGTGCTCTCGCAATTACGCCGAGTGGGTAGGTTGGAGCATCTGCTCCAACCTACCCAAATATCGCTGTCTTGACGGTTAGAGCCGGACATTGCTACAATGCCACTGCCCATAAAGAGAAACTACAACTAGGAACGAGGTGCCATAAGTGCATCATTTTGAGCCAGAAAAAATCCGTAACGTTGTTTTACTATCGCATTCCGGTGCTGGCAAAACGTCGCTGTCCGAAGCGATGCTTTTCAGTTCAGGGGCAATCAGCCGCTTAGGCAACGTCATTGATGGCACAACCACTTCTGATTATGACCCGGGCGAGATTAAGCGCCAGATTAGCATTAACCTGTCTTTGCTCCCATGCCAGTGGAAAGATTGTAAGCTCAACCTCATTGATACTCCAGGCTACCCTGATTTCGTGGCTGAAGTTAAAGTAGGGTTGTCTGTTAGCGAGGGTGCAGTCATTGTGGTTTGTGCTGTCTCTGGGGTAGAGGTGGGTACTGAGCAGGTGTGGGGATATACTGGTGAGGCGAAATTGCCGCGCCTCATTTTCGTCAATAAGATGGACAGGGAGAATGCCAACTTCTTTAATACCTTAAAAGATATTCAGACGAAACTGGGGACGAAATGTTTGCCTATTCAATTGCCCATAGGTTCCCAGAAAGATTTCCAGGGGATAGTGGACTTAGTAACGAAGAAGGCATATAGCGGCACCCCGTTGAAGGAAACTGAAATACCGGCGTCTCTTCAAAGCGAGGTCGATTCCTACCGTGAAAAATTGGTTGAGGCAGTGGTGGAGGTTGATGATGAACTTATTGCCAAGTATTTGGATGGGGAAGAGATAAGCGAGGAGCAGATTTACCGCTGTATAAAAGAGGCGACCAAGCTTGGTAAAGTTGTGCCGGTGTTGCTTGGTTCTGCCCTGAAGAACATTGCTGTCACTCCTCTGCTGGATGTGATTCACGACTATATACCATCACCAAAAGAGCGGGAGGTATTGAAAGCCACCAATGCGTCAACTGGAGCTGAGGAGGCGGTGGAAGCGGTTTCGGGAGCACCTTTGTCGGCGTTGGTTTTCAAGACTTCTAATGACCCTCGTGTGGGCAAGATCAGCTATTTTAGAGTTTATTCAGGGGTTGTTTCCAGCAATTCACAGGTGTGGAATGTTAACAAGAGCTCGGCTGAGCGGATAGGACAACTTTTTGTCTTGCGAGGCAAAACACAGGAGGCGGTGCCCCAACTCAGTGTTGGAGATATCGGTGCTGTAGCTAAACTAGCCTCGACCACTACAGGAGATACTCTTGGTTCGCGTGAGCGTCAATTGAAGTTCGCCCCTGTTGAGTTCCCTGCGCCACTATTGAATATGGCAGTCCAGCCTAAATCAAGGGCTGATTTGGACAAAATGAGCACGGTGCTGCCTAGAATCTGTGAAGAGGACTTGACTTTAAAGGTGCAGCGGGAGGCTGATATTGGGGAGATACTCCTGGGTGGAATGGGTGAAACACATCTCGATGTTGCTGCTGAGAGGCTATCGAGCAAGTTCGGGGTGGAAGTCAATCTGCAGCGACCTAAAGTCCCTTATAAAGAGACCATTACTGTACCAGTCAAGGCAGAGTACAAGCATAAGAAGCAAACGGGCGGTCATGGCCAGTATGGCCATGTCCTTCTAGAGTTGGAGCCTTCACCAAGAGGTACTGGTTTTGAGTTTGCCGTGAGGGTGGTTGGTGGAGCCGTGCCTAGGAATTATATCCCAGCAGTGGAAAAAGGGGTCAATGAAGCCAGACTTGAGGGAGTTTTAGGCGGATATCCTGTGGTTGATGTGAAGGTGACGCTTTATGATGGGAGTTTCCACCCTGTTGATTCGTCGGACATGTCTTTTAAAATCGCTGGGGCGCAGGCTTTGAAGAAGGGACTGGCTGAAGGGCAGCCTGTCTTGCTTGAGCCGATTGTAAGTATGATAATCACCGTTCCCGAGGCCTTTACCGGTGACATAATTGGTGACCTCAATACCAAACGGGCACGTGTGTTAGGTATGAACCCAGGGAACGGAGTCAATATTATCGAAGCACAGGCTCCACTATCAGAAGTGCTGCGCTATGCTATTGACCTCAGGTCAATAACTCAGGGACGCGGCACTTTCACCACTCAATTCAGCCACTATGAAGAGGTGCCTGCACCCATCGCCCAGAAAGTTATAGCCAAGCGAGGTCAGTAGTTAACGGCCAGCTAGCCGGCTAAAAGCTCCTTGACCTTTTCGGTAAAGGCAGGCAGGATCTGTTTCCAATCACCTACTACGCCGAAGCGAGCTTCCTTGAATATATTAGCCTCAGAATCTTTGTTGATGGCTATTATGTTTTTGGCGCTTGAGCATCCAGCTAAATGCTGGCTGGCTCCAGAAAGACCTACGGCGATATAGAGTTCTGGTGTGACAATTTTGCCGGTGAGTCCAATCTGCATTGTGTCTGGTACCCACTTGTTATCACAAGGTGGCCTGGAAGCTCCCACTGCACCCTTTAATACTTTGGCTAGCTCTTCCAATTGTTTGAAGCCGTCAGGGCCACCGATTCCTCTCCCTCCGGACACTATTGCTTGAGCATCTTCGAGTTTCACCCCAACGACCTCTTCCTTCACTGTGTCCAGTACCTTTGTCCTAATCTTTGCTGGGTCTAGCTCGACCTTGATAGGTGTAATATCTCCCTTTCTCGATTCATTAGGTTCCAGGGGCGACATTGCTTTTTGCCTGACTGTTGCCATCTGGGGGAAAACCTCTGAGGTGAAGGTAGCCCGAGCGTTACCGCCGTAAACAGGCCGGGTCTGCTGGAGAAGCTTTGTCCCCGAGTCGATGCTAAGTTCGATACAATCCATGGATAAGCTGACGCCCAGTCTAAAGGCCAGCCTGGGAGCCAAATCCCGTCCCACAGAAGTTTGTCCAAAAAGCAGAATTCGTGGCGAGATGTCTTTGGCTGCTTTTTCCATTGCGGCGACATAGGAATCAGTTTGATATTCCTTTAGCAGCGGATCCTCGGCGGTATATACTTTGTCGGCTCCGAAAGCTATAGCCTTTTTAGGGGCTTCGCCTAGCTTGTCGCCGACTAGTATGCATAGCAAGTCTTCTTTCAGTTCATCGGCGAGACGCCGACCGCATCCTAGAAGCTCAGTGGTAATTGAGCTTAGTTTGCCCTCCACTAGTTCACCATATACCATAACACCTTTATATTCAGCCATAATAACCTCCTGTGATTACTTCTTAGTTCTAGATTAATTTTGCTTCTCTAAGCCTCGCAGCCAGTTTAGCACCGGCTTCCGCTGGGCTGTCAGCCGCTACGATTTCGCACTTGCCTTCTTTAACCGGCTGGAAAAGTTTGAGAAGCTTGGCCCGTTGGCCGGCAGCACCAACTTTTGAGGGCTCGAGCCCGATATCGGCTGGTTTCCAGACTGCCGGCTGTTTTTTGGCTGCTGCCATGATTCCTTTAAGAGTGGCATAACGGGCTTCGCCGAGTTCGTTGCTGACTGTAATCAGGGCAGGAAGTGTTACCTCAATGACCTGATAACCATCGGCGATAACTCGCTCCACCTTGGCTTTACCGTCAGCAACTTCTACTTTCTTAGCCACGGTAACGCTAGGAATTCCAAGTATTTCAGCGATGCCCGAGCCAACCTGACCAGCATCCCAGTCGGCTGCCTGACGACCGCAGAAGATGAGGTCATATTCTCCTATCTTTTTGATCGCCGTGGCCAGAGCATAGGCGATAGACCAGCTATCACCGCCTTCGAAAGCTTCATCTTCGAGGAGGATGAGCTCGTCAGCTCCCATGGAAAGAGGTTTCTTAACCACATCGCGGAGCAGGTTGTTACCTAGGCTTAAGACTGTAATTTTGCCACCTTGTTGGTCTTTAATTCGAAGCGCTGCCTCCACGGCTTGTTCATCGAAGGGACTAACGACAGGGGGTACTCCTGGTGGCGGGATAACCTTGTTAGTGGATGGGTCAATCTTGAAACTGGCTGGTGGTGCCTCCGGATCTAGCACTTGCTTGCAGCAAACTATCATGTTCAGGGGCATCTTTTTTCCTCCTTCAGAGAATTTTTGACTGTCGGGCTGAACCAAACAGATACTTTAAGACAAATCTCGCTTTTTGTCAAATTAAGCATCATATTGAGAGTGTTTAGCAATGTAGCTGGCAGTTTTAGCCCCGATATCATCATCTACATGTAGCCCCGAGGTTTTAACCTCGGGAACTCGACCCTAAAGGGTCGAGGCTACACTAGGAATGGATTGTTGCTAAACAATCTCGCATCATATTAGTTTTTGTTGTCACCCTGAGCGTTAGCAGAGGGTCTAGAATCCTTGCTTCGCTCAGAATGACAGACGGGGTGACAAACAATCTCGCCATCAAAAAGTGACTTTGACTACCCTCTTTATCCCATTCAAATCCGGGATGAATTTACACTCAACTTTTTTAAAGTAACGATATATTAGAGGCACCACCTCCTTTTCTTGATTTTGTCCTATCTCCAACAGGAGACAACCCCGGGGGCTAGTTTTCTCTTCGGCTTGCTCTAAAAGTTGGCGAATACATTTCAGGCCGTTTTTGCCACCATCTATAGCTGTTCTTGGCTCGAATCTGGTTATCTCCGGGCTTAAATTCTCCAGTTCTGAATTTCTCACATAAGGCAAGTTGGCAACTATCAGGTCAACGGGTTCAGGTACGGGTTCTAATAAGTTACCTTGAAGGAGGGTGACTTGTCTTGTGACTTTATGATGCTCGCAGTTCAACCTGGCAACTTTGAGAGCTGAATAAGAGACATCTGTGGCGTAGATTTTGCTCCGGGGTAAATTTAGGGCAAGACTAATGGCGATAGCTCCACAGCCGGTTCCAATGTCAGCAATTAGTAGGGGGTTGGGTAGATAGGTGCTGTTTTTTGAGAATTCAACAGCCGTGTCTACAAGGAGTTCTGTTTCTGGACGGGGAATGAGGACACGGGAATCAACGTAAAAATCAATGCCGTAGAATTCCCTGTGGTTTACAATATAGGCTGTGGGTTCTCGGCGAAGGCGACGCTCAATCAGTTCGTGTAAACTCCCCTTTTGTTCTTGGCTTAACGTTTGCTCTGTCCGAGTGTATATTTGGACTGGTGATAGCTTTGTTATGTGACCTAGCAGCATTCTGGCTTCGATGTAGCTATCCTCTATGCCGTTTACGCTTAAGATGTGGGCAGATTGCTGAAGCGCCTGTGTTAAGGTCATGTCTGGCTTCCTTCTAATAGCTTCACTTGTTCATCAGTGGCTAGAGTCTCGATAAGCTCATCAAGTGCGCCATCAAGGATGCGTGGCAAATTGTGGAGAGTCATGTTGATGCGATGGTCGGTGATACGGTCTTGAGGGAAATTGTAGGTGCGAATTTTTTCAGCGCGCTCACCGCTGCCTATTTGGGAGCGGCGTTCTTCGGTTAGCTCTTCGAATTTTTTACGTTGTTCTATGTCTAGAAGGCGAGCCCGGAGCACTGCCATAGCTTTCATTCTATTTCTTAGCTGAGAGCGCTCGTCTTGGCAGGTTGCCACTATACCTGTTGGCAAGTGGGTGATGCGAACTGCAGTGGTCACTTTATTCACATTTTGTCCGCCGGCTCCACCACTGCGGAAAAAATCAATCCTGACGTCATCGGGTTTAATAGCTACCTCTATTTCTTCAGCTTCAGGTAGGACTGCCACAGTAGCTGTTGAGGTATGAATCCGCCCTGAAGCCTCTGTGACCGGTACTCGTTGTACTCGATGGACACCACGCTCATATTTTAGCCGACTGAAAGCCCCCTTACCTTTGATTTCAAAGATTATTTCCTTGAAGCCGCCGAGTTCAGTCTGGTTGCTATCGATGATGTCCACCTGCCAGCTTTTACTTTGGGCGTATCGACTGTACATGCGGAAGAGGTCGGCAGCGAAAAGCGATGCCTCTCCACCACCAGTACCAGCCCTAATTTCCATAATGACATCTTTATCCTGGTGGGAGTCTTTGGGCAATAAGGATAGCTTCAAATCGTGGAGAACACTATCTTGCCGCTTTTTTAGATTAGCTATTTCCTCTTTCACCATAGGTATCATGTCGGGTTCTCGCCCGTCATCAAGCATGGCTTGAGTTTCCTGCAGTGCTTTGGAAACTGCTTTATATTGGCGATACTTAGTTACGGTGCCTTCTAGGCTAGCCTGTTCCTGAGCTAATGCTTGCAGGCGTGCTGGATTGGTGGATAGCTCCGGCTGGGCTATCAATCGTTTTAATTCCTCATATCGCTTTTCTATTAATTCCAACCTGTTGAACATGGCTTATCTCAACGCAAATTATAGCACAGCTTCGAAAAAGATGCCCTCAAAGAAAATGGGTTGATTTTGGTTATGTGGGAGTGTAAACTACATTTTTGGGTTATCAAAAAAGGTGGCCTGTTCAAAAATGATCAGTAATTTACCCGCGTCATTTTACTGTTTGGCCAAAGATGACTGAAGCATTTGTCATTTATCCTAGTTTTGCAAGTGTAGTTGGAGTAAAGGCATGAAGGAGGGGAAGCCAGATGAGTGCCACAAGGAAGCTAGCAGAATTCACGCACGATTTGAGTTACTCAGATATTTCGGTAACTGTTGACAGGATGGGCAGGTTATGCTATTATAGTTAACGGTTTCCGATTGCGCACCTTAACAACTGGATAGTGGAAGGAAGATTTTTTCAGAGAGTTTGATCCTGGCTCAGAATGAACGTTAGCGGCGTGCCTGATGCATGCAAGTCGAACGCTCTGATAATCCGCAAGGGTTATCGGGGAGTGGCGAACGGCTGAGTAACGCGTAAGCGACCTACCTTTGAGTGGGGGATAACTTGCCGAAAGGCAAGCTAATACCGCATGTGCTAGTAAGTTAAATCATATTTATTAGTAAAGCCTTCGGGCGCTTGAAGATGGGCTTGCGTCTGATTAGCTAGTTGGTAGGGTAATGGCCTACCAAGGCTATGATCAGTAGCTGGTCTGAGAGGACAACCAGCCAGACGGGGACTGAGATACGGCCCTGACTCCTACGGGAGGCAGCAGCAAGGAATTTTGCGCAATGGGCGAAAGCCTGACGCAGCAACGCCGCGT
>VGNX01000014.1 GCA_016865855.1 Chloroflexota bacterium
GGTCGTCCGTTGCTGAGATATTGCGCTTGGACGTCGGTTATCCCGATGCTGCGATTCAATCCTGATTTCCGTGCCTGGGCGAAGCAGAGACGAGAACGGCCGGTTCATGCTAATCCTCTTAGTGGAAGGGAAGTAGTTGGAGCAGCACTTAATAGGCTGCTGCGTTTGGCCTTTGCCCTCGTTAAGAATCAGACCTATTACCAGGCTTCAAAACCAGAAATAACGCTAGTAGCAGTATAAAATATCGGGAGGTGATTATAATTACATCAGGGTGGGCAGGGAGACGCCGTTTGAGTTTTTGGGAGCTCATTTGAGCCAACCCGTGTACACAACATGGTGCCCCTGCCCTCCTGGCCAAACCCGTATGAGGTATGATGGGACTCCGCCAAGCGGACGATCCCGTATTTAACCGCTAAGTTGGGAGCCAGGAAAAGAGAGGCTGGGGTCTGCCCACCGGTGTGAAGATAGAGCAGAAGGAAATTTGGCTGGAGCTATTGACCTTGGGGAATATAGTATGTTGTAAAGAGTTTGATAATGGTTATAATCCCGAAAGGAGGGTATTATGGCTACGGGAGCTAAGGGTTGCAAGGAGCTGTTCAGTGAGGTTATAGAGACCGGGCTATGCGCCTTATGTGGTGCCTGCACGGGTACTTGTCCTTACCTGGTCTACTATAAAGGCAGGATAGCACTCTTGGACAACTGTGCCCTGCTAAAGGGACAATGTTATGAATACTGCCCGCGGACTTATATAGACATGGATGTGATTAGTCAACAGGTTTTTGGAGTACCATATAGCGAGGAGGAACTGGGGACTGCAAAGGAAATGCTCATGGTGAGGTCAACAGATGCCAGTATGAGGGAGAAAGTGCAATATGGTGGGGCGGTGACCACGCTCCTATCATTGGCACTGGCAGAGGGGTTTATTGATGGTGCTGTCTTGACAAGGACTTCCGATGACAAGACCCCGAGCCCTTTTTTGGCGCAAAGTGCAGATGAAGTGCTTCAATGTACCGGCTCCAGCTATATGGCTTGTCCTGTGTTGGGAAGATATAATCAGATCCCCAAGGATAACGGCAATAAACTGGGACTAGTTGCCATGCCATGTCAGGTTCTAGCTGTGGCCAAGATGAAAAAAGACCCACCCGAGAATAGAGCCAGCATCGGCAATGTTAAATTGGTTATCGGATTATTCTGTACCTGGGCTTTGTCTCCTGACAGATTTTATCAATTCTTGAAAGAGAACCTGGACTTGTCCAAAGTAAAGAAATTTGACATTCCACCACCTCCAGCAAATAGGTTCGATGTTTACACTGCATCAGGCAGAACCTCGTTCCCGCTGGAACAGATCAGAAAATTCACTATGCCCACATGCACTTATTGCCTGGATATGACGTCAGAGTTTGCTGACATTTCGGTTGGCTCGGTCGAGGGCATTGAAGGTTGGAATACTGTCATCATTCGCACTGATATTGGTGCTGATCTTGTAGAGATGGCTAAAAAGAAAGGAAAACTTCAAATCGACAAATTACCTTCGGCAAACCTGACGCACCTGAAGGAAGCATCCCTGCTCAAGAAGAAGCGTGCCTTAAATGAGATCGTCAAAAAGAGTGGTGACAAAAATAACCTGCTTTATGTCGGATTATCGCCGAGGCTGGCCGATAAGCTGCTGGCTTAGAAGTGAGTAGAAAACTAAGGAGGTAAGCGCTATGGCGAATATTGATATAGATGCACCTGGCACCAGTCAACTCCTTATTGGTAATGAAGCTATTGCCCGCGGGGCACTAGAGGCCGGAATAGGATTTGCTGCTGCCTATCCAGGAACGCCATCGTCAGAGATTTTGGGTAGTCTGGCACAGGCAGCTAAGGAGATGGGTATCTACGCAGAATGGTCGGTAAATGAGAAGGTAGCTATGGAAGCTGCTGCTGGTGCTTCCTTTGCTGGCATCAGAGCCCTTGCTTCTATGAAGCAGAACGGTATAAACGTGGTTTCTGATTTCCTAGCGAACCTAGTTATGAGTGGTATAGGTAAAGGGGGACTAGTTTTGATAAGCTGCGATGACCCGTCGGCTATATCCAGCTCTAATGAACAGGATACACGGCCGATAGCCAAATGGCTGGATATTCCGCTGGTGGAGCCAGGTGACTTTCAAGAAGCCAAGGATATGACCAAATGGCTCTTTGACCTTGCTGAAGAATTAGGTACCCTCTGTATGTTGCGCAGTGTGACTCGCATTGCACATGCTAGAGGTAATGTAAAATTAGGTGAGTTACCTAAGAAACAACTGAAGGCTTATTTCGACCAGATACACGATTTGAAAAGTGTAATGCCCACCACCTTTATGCCGATACCGAGTCCATTGCGGCATTTCTTCTTGCACATGAAGATGGATAAGGCACGGGAGAAGTTTGAAGGCTCAGCATTCAATCGGTATGTTGGGCCCAACAAGGCTGATTTGCTGATTATAACTTGTGGCAGCTGTTGGCTCTACTCTCAAGACGCAGTGAAGGCACTGAAATTAGAGGACAGGGTGGGTATTCTGAAATTGGGAACTTTGTGGCCACTACCAGAGAAATTCATCGGGGAGCATCTGGATAAATCGGAAAAACTCTTGTTTGTAGAGGAAATCGATCCTTTCCTTGAGCGGAGCGTTATGGAAATGGTTGCTAATCTACCACCATCGAGCCCGCGTCCTATCTTCTATGGCAAGCGCTCAGGCCATGTAAATGCCTACGGAGAACTAAACCCAGATCTGGTAATTAAGGCGATATCCACCATATTAGGGCTAGCATACCAGCCTCGTGACATCGAGTACAGAAAAAAGGCTGAAGCTTTTGCTAAAAGCAATGTTCCTGAAAGGACCATGACTTTTTGTGCTGGCTGTCCCCATCGTGCTACATTCTGGGCAATCAAGAATGCGCTTAAGTTAGATGGTCGCGGCGGTGTTGTTACAGGTGACATAGGCTGTTACTCCATGGCATTGGGCCCTACCGGTTTCTTCCAGGTGAGGACAATGCATTGCATGGGTGCTGGAGCTGGTGTGGCTAACGGATTGGGGAAACTAGGGCAGTTTGGCTTTGACCAGCCAGTGCTTGCTGTGGTTGGCGATTCTACTTTCTATCATGCTACCATCCCGGCATTGATAAATGGAGTTTACAATCAGTCAGACTTCATCCTTGTCATCCTGGATAACAGCGCCACTGCTATGACAGGGTTTCAGCCTCATCCTGGTACTGGGATGACAGCTATGGGAGAGCCGACAAAAGTGGTAAGCATGGAAGCCTTATGTTGTTCTTTGGGTACACATGTCGAGGTCTGCGACCCCTTTGACTTGAAGGGCACTATAGCGACATTGCTGGAGATGATGGCTGAAGGCGGTGGTGCCAAGGTAGCTATAATGAGACGCCAGTGCGAGTTGGTGAGGGCTAAAAAAGAGAAGCCACCATATAGAGTACATGTGGACCCGGAGAAATGTATAGGGGAAGCTTGTGGCTGCGACAGGTTGTGTACCCGAGTCTTCCTCTGCCCAGGACTGATATGGGATAAGAAGGCCAATAGGTCTAAAATAGATGAGGTTACCTGTACCGGATGTGGTTTGTGTGTAGATGTATGTCCTCAGGGAGCTATCATAAAGGAGGCAGTATGACCAAAAAGCAGTTGGTGAAAGACCCGCTTAACCTGATTATTACAGGCGTTGGAGGACAGGGCAATGTTATGATATCCCTGATCATCGGCAATGCCTTTGTCAGAGAAGGCTACTTCGTGACCTTGGGTGAGACCTATGGAGCATCTCAGCGTGGCGGGCCTGTTATGAGCCACATGAGAATCTCCAAAGAGACCCAATACAGCCCGTTCATCCCCGATGGCTGTGCTGATATTATCCTTGGTATGGAGCCTGTGGAAACATTGCGAATGCTAGGTCGGTACGGCAACCCGAATGTTATCACCATAATCAATCCTAGGCCGATATACTCCATAGATGTCATTGGTGGTCAAGCTGAATACCCCGACCTGCACAAGCTAGTTGAGTCTGTGAAGGAGCTGTCAGCCAAAACATGGATCATCAATGCTACCGAGGAAGCACAGAAAATGGGAAGCCATATGTTCGCCAATGCGATTCTCATCGGCGCTCTTGTAGGCTCTGGCGTCCTGCCACTGGATAAGAAGTCGGTGGAGCCTGTATTGCGGGAAGTCTTTTCTAAGGAAATCGAAGTCAACCTAGAGGCATTTAACAATGGTATCAAACTCGTGAAGCGATAAACAGTAGCTGTTCTTGCAATCTAAACTTACAGGTTTGGAGAGAATTGAGGGTAGGAGGCTTAATATGGCCGAATGGATAGCAATAACTGATGCGCTCGGTCCCGAGAAAATCGTCCATGTCTATGACCCTGTTACCGGAATGAAAGGGGTAGTAGTTATTGATACCACATCTCTGGGTGGGGCAGCAGGTGGCACTCGCATGCTTCCTGATATAACCACGGAGGAGATATTCTGGCTTGCCAGAGCGATGACACATAAGTTTGCCATCCTCGATATCCCGATTGGTGGGTCTAAGGCAGGGATATGGGCAGACCCAGGCATGCGTGGAGCATCGCGGGAAGCTGTTTTGAAAGCCTTTGGAGGCGCTGTGAAGCCACTGATTGACTCAGGGGTGACTCTGGGTCCTGATATGGGCACTGATGCTACGGATGTGTTCACTATCTATGAAGGAGCTGGTATCCCTTCCCGGTATAGCGGCCTGGCACTACAGGAGAAAGATGGTGAACCTCTTGAAGACCATGCCACTGGTTATGGTGTGGTGGTAGCAGCTAGGGCAGCCTGTGAGGTCGCTGGTATAGAGCTTAAAGGAGCTGCGGTAGCCATTGAGGGTTTTGGTAAGGTAGGTGGTGGTGTGGCACGCTATATGGAGGAAGCAGGCGCTAATGTGGTAGCAATATCAACCATTTATGGAACAGCATATAATCAGGAAGGGCTGGATGTGAAAAAACTCCTGGCGGCGCGTAAGAAATTTGGAGATAAGGCCGTGCAGGAGTATAAAGACGCTCAGCACATTGACCGCGGTGTTCTTTATTTCCTGCCAGTTGATATCCTTGTGCCCGGGGCGCGTCCTTATGTTATTGACAAAAGCAACGCCACTCGGGTTCAGGCTAAAATCATCTCCAGCATCGCCAATATACCTATCACTGATGAGGCAGAGGAGATACTCTTTCAACGGGGGACATATTCGGTGCCCGACTTTATTGCCAATGCTGGTGGTGTTGTCCTCGGGATAGTCGACGTCCTCCAGGGCACGGCTGACGATGTCTTCAGGGCATTGAGGGAGCTATTAGGTCCCTTGACTCATGAGATACTTGCCGCTGCCCGGCAAGAAAAGATTAATCCTCGGAGTCTGGCGGTAAAGAGAACCACGGAAAAGGTATTAAAGGCACGAATGGGGAAAGAGGCAGTACCTAGCCTCGAAGATCTGCTTGAACTCGCCAAGCAGCGCCTCAAGATATAACTGCAACAATTCAAGCCCTTACAGCGGTAAATTATTTCGTACAACTTAGAGCCAAACTACCGGCCGCCTCAATTTAGTTAAGCACAGCCCTCAATTTTTGGTAACCCCCGACCTCATATTGGCTTATTCTACTTATATCTTCAAAATTAATTATCTTCAAAATCTTATCCCAGAGGGCTTGACAAATAGCTAAAAAGTGTGTACACTTGTTTGTAGAACATTGGTTTGTAAAACATGTGTTTGAAGACGTGAGGAAATCGGATGAGAAAGCCGGGTGTAAGTGAAAAAAGGCAGCGGATATTGAAGTTTATCCGTGATTTTTTTGAAGACAGAGGTTATGCACCTACGGTTAGAGATATCCTGAAGGGGTGCAATATAAGCTCAACGGCAGTCGTTCAGCATCATCTGAATATACTGGAAAGAGAAGGCCACATTCATCGGGATCCAGAAGTTTTCAGAAGCATCCAGCTCCTTGATAGAAAGAATACTGTTAGAGTGCCGCTCTTAGGCTACATTGCCGCAGGCGAACCAATCCCCGTGCCAGATTCAGAGACATGGAAAAGCGAGGCTGTAGAGACGTTAGAGCTAACTGAGGAGCTTATTCAAGGAAAGGAAGTCTATGCCTTACGAGTGAAAGGACTTTCAATGATTGATGCCCTGATTGACGACGGCGACGTTGTTTTGATGGAGCCGGCGAACACTGCCGATGATGGAGACATGGTTGCTGTCTGGCTAAAAGACAAGCAGGAGGTAACTCTGAAGAGACTCTTTCGAGAGCAACAAATGATTCGCCTTCAACCGTCTAACTCTCAGATGGGGCCACTATATGTAAATCCCAAAAATATGGAAGTCCAGGGAAGGGTTATCGGAGTTATCAGAAAACTATGAGGTGAGAATAAGAGGCGATGGTTGCCTTTATTCAAATAAATCGCGGAGGTTAGAAATGGCTAAACTGCTTGAAAAACCAGAAGAGTTAAGAGTAACCGCCAACATTGAAGGCACACCACTAACTATTACCAGAAATGGCAAGGCAGAGCGTGTGACCAGAATATATCAGCAGTGGCGGGTATCGGAGCAACTCTTCGAACAGGAGATTCTAAAGAGTTACTTCAGAATTCGGACAAGTAAAGGCGTTATTTACGATATTTATCGCGATACTGCGTCCAATTCCTGGTATTTGGGCCGAGTTTGCGATTAGAGCTTGAATTTGCGAATAAAAACTTGCACTGTCGCTAAACCATAACTTGATGCCATTGATTAAAGGAAGGAGGCTTGTTCAATGATGCCGGCAGTAAAAGACACAGTCCAATGTTCGAGATGCGGATGCATTGCGCTACCTGATGCCACCAAGTGCCCCAAATGTGGTGCATTATATAATGGCAATGGGAAAAAGGAGACAGTTGATGATGCCATGAATTATCTCCCGCGTCCAATGATAGTAGAAGACACCAACATTAAAGTAGTGCGAGCCTACTATCAACTCACCTGCTATCGTCACGGCAAGATTCATGTCAAAGCCACAGTGATCGGTTCTCCTGTCAAGTGTCCCTTCTGCCAATAGGTGTGGGTGCAGGATATGAAAAACCCACAAGGCACGCCCGAAGGTATTATGCTTTGCTAAGTTGGTTAATTTGCGGTATTACGCTAGGCAGGATATAAGAAATCGGGGTGAGAGGATTTGAACCTCCGACCTCATGGTCCCAAACCATGCGCGCTAGCCGCTGCGCTACACCCCGCAACAAAAAGTATAGTTTAACTAGTTTGATATAGTCAAGGAATCACGCGCCTGCTTTTAACTGGTATGGCTATTTACATGTGGGGCAGATATCGAAGAAATCCTCGGGTAGGTGCCACTTTTTCCTGATATATTCTAGCTGCCTTTCCGGTGCCCAGTAATTTCCGCAAACTTTACATTTCTTGAGCTTGAACTCTACTTTCCAGTTGTAGATTATTCTGGTGTCGCCTCTGTCCTCCATTTTTATGGCGCCGGTTGGGCATATATAGTAGCAAGAACCGCAGCCGATGCAAGCTATAGTCGGCTCAAGAAAGGGAGAGGCGGGCTCTTTGGTTATGCCTCGATTGACTAGGCTGATAGCACTTACACCAACAACTTGCTCACAGGTTCTAACACACAAGCCGCACACAATACAGTCATTGTCTTCTAGATACTCAGGTTTAAAAGATGGCTGCTCAATGCCCATCTGTGAAGCTAGTTCCTGTATTACCTTGTTCTTAGAGCACCGTGCCAGAAGCAGATCTAATATCATTTTGCGATTGCTTATTACTCTGGGCGAGCCAGTTTTAACTTCCAATCCTTCTTCCACCGGGTAAAGGCAAGAGGTGACGATTTTCGTCCGCTTCCCCTTTGAAATCTCCACTATACACAGTCTGCAGGCGCCGTATGGCTCTATAGCTTCATGGTGGCACAAGGTGGGTATATCAATGCCGTTTTCTCTAGCTACCTGAAGTAGTGTTTGCCCCTTTTCAGCCTTAAATTCACGGCCATCAATTTTAAAGGTTATCATTCTACTCTTTACCTACATCTCCTAATTTGCAAATATCATAGCAAGCCCCACACTTGATGCACTTCGACTCGTCCAGAACAACCGGCTTCTTCTTCCCCATAAAGGTTATAGCTTCTTGGGGACAAGCTTTAACACAAAGTCCACAGCCGGGGCATTTTTCTTCCACTATGTAGTAATGAATTAAAGCCTTACATACTCCGGCTGGGCATCTCTTTTCTTTTATGTGTGCTTCATACTCGTCTTTGAAATAGCGAATAGTAGTTAAAACGGGATTTGGTGCCGTGGCGCCCAAGGCACAGAGAGAACTATCTATTAGGGTGGCGGAAAGCCGCTCTAGAAGGTCGATGTCTTTTTCGTCACCTTTCCCTTCGGTTATATCATCCAGGATTTGCCGCATTCGCTTTACTCCCTCTCGACATGGCACACACTTACCACAAGACTCCTCTTCGAGAAAGGTTAGGAAGTATTTGGCGATATCTACCATGCATGTAGTTTCATCCATGACAATCATGCCGCCTGAGCCCATCATCGAACCAGCTTTAGTCAACTCGTCGAAGTCTACCGGCAAATCAAGTAAACTTTCAGGAATGCAGCCACCTGAAGGGCCACCGGTTTGCACTGCCTTGAATTTTTTCCCGTCTCGAATGCCACCGCCGATATCATAAATGATTTCCCTCAAGGTTATGCCCATTGGCACTTCTACCAAGCCCGTGTTATTAATCTTACCTACCAGGGAAAATATCTTTGTCCCCTTGCTGCCATCAGTACCTAAGGTGCGGTACCAATCAGCACCTTTGTTGATTATTACGGGCACGTTCGACCAAGTTTCGACATTGTTCAGATTGCTGGGGCTGTCCCACAAACCTCTTTCTACCGTGTGAACATATTTAGCTCTTGGTTCTCCAACTTTGCCTTCCAGAGAGGCCATCAGCGCCGTAGACTCGCCGCAGACAAAGGCACCTCCACCTCTGGTTATGCGAACATGGAAATCAAAACCTGACCCCAAAATATCATCTCCCAGAAGTCCTAGTTGCTGTGCCTGTTCTATAGCTATTCTTATAGCCTCCACCGCTAGCGGATATTCGTGACGAACGTAGACATAACCCTCACGGCAGCCAATGGCGTAAGCACCAATAATCAGCCCTTCGAGGACGCTATGAGGATTACCCTCGAGGAGGCTTCTATCAGCATAGGCGCCGGGGTCGCCTTCATCGGCATTCACGATGACGTATTTGATGTCTCCCGGAGCATGGCGGCAGGATTCCCATTTTATCCCAGCGGGAAAGCCACCACCACCTCGCCCTCTCAGCCCAGAATGCTTAACCTCTTCAATTATCTGCTCTGGAGTCATTTCGAAGAGGGCCTTGGCTAAAGCTGAGTAACCGCCTATTGCAATGTAATCTTCGATGCTGGTTGGATCTATCTCGCCGTTACTGCCAAATATGATTCTCTCCTGTTTCTGGTAGAATGGCACTTCGTGTTGATGTGTGATTTTCCTGCCAGTAGTGGGGTCAGTATAAAGCAATCGTTCTACGATGCTGTTTCTGATGATTGTCTCATCTAATATTTCAGGAACATCTTCAGGTTTTACTTGCTGGTAGAAAATGTCACCAGGTTGAATGGCTACAATCGGGCCCTTCTCGCAGAAGCCATGACAACCTGTAGTTTTTATGTCAACCTTATCCCCTAATCCTTGATTGGCTACTCCGGTCTTAAAAGCTTCAGTAGCTTTTACACATCCGTAGGCGTGACAGCCGGTGCCACTGCAGATGGTAATTCGTGGTTTATCTGGCTTTCTGTTGTTCACAAGCTCTTTTCGCAGAGCTTCTAAATCTTGCCTTGAGTGAAGTCTAGTCAGCATCTTATCAACATTTGGTTACTCAAATTGGTTAAATAAGTGGTCGACCTTGTCAGTGCTCATCTGTCCAAAGTATTCCTCATCAATCTTCATCACCGGCCCTAGAGCACAAGCTCCCATGCAATTGACTGTTTCCAGTGTGAACTTACGGTCTTTGGTAGTTCCACCACTCTTGGTAGCTAAACTTCGTTCAATCTTTTCCAGCACCCTCACGGCACCCCTGACATGGCAGGCAGTGCCCAAACAAACGTTAATTAAATGCCTACCTCTGGGTTCAAGGCTGAAAGCTTTGAAAAAGGTAGCCACGTCGTACACCCGGCTCGCGGGGATAGCCATGGTTTCGCTTACCTGAATCAGAGCTTTTTGGGGTAGGTAATGGTATTCAGCCTGTATATCCTGAAGTATGGAAACTAGCTGTCCTTTGTCCCCATTGTATTTGTTTATAATAGCGGAAACTTTTTTATCCATTGTCAGTAATTATTGCGGCTAGCTTTTTCCTTGAGTTTGGCATATTCATCGGTCACCCTCGCCTGAATTTGAGCTACTATCTCTTTGGGGAGGTGCCGAAATCTTCCTTGTAGCTTGAAGTAATCCTCCACAGGGCGCAGCTGTGGAAAATCGAAGTTCAGAGTGTATTTGCCTCCTTCTACTTCATAGAGTGGGAAAATGCCTGTTTCTACTGCCAATCGCCCTGCCCTGATAGTTAAATCTGAAGGTAGGCGCCAGCCAGTAGGGCAAACAGACAATATATGGATATAAGATGGGCCTTCGACTGTCATGGCTTTATTGATTTTATTCATGAGGTCAAAAGGATAACTGTGGCAAGCGGTAGCTACATAGGGTATGTCATGAGCAGCAGCGATAGCTGGCATATTTTTCTTCCAGGTAGTTTGGCCAATGCTCACTTTGCCTGCCGGCGCAGTGGTAGTAGAAGCACCAAAGGGAGTAGAACTTGAACGTTGAATACCAGTATTCATATAAGCTTCGTTATCGAAGCAGATATATATGAAGTTATGACCTCTTTCTAAAGCGCCAGACAGAGCTTGGAAGCCTATATCGGCGGTACCGCCATCTCCGGCCATGGCTACTACCTTGGTTCTTTTAGGATATCTGCCTTTGCGACTCAGAACTTTTATTCCGGCTTCTATTCCAGAAGCCACAGCCGCAGTATTCTCAAAGAGGGTATGAATCCATGGCACCTCCCAGGAGGTATAAGGGAGTGGGGAGGAGACGATTTCCATGCAGCCGGTGGCATTAGCAATGATCACATTTCTACCTAAAGCCTTACACACAAGCCGTACAGCTAGCGCTTCGCCACAGCCCATACAAGCTCGGTGTCCCGGAGCAAAATATTCCTTAGTCGTTACTAGCCGTGGGACATATATGGCTAAGTTTTCCACTATTCTCTTACTCCAAGCATTTCAAGTTCATCGAGTTTCCCCTTCTTCGCCTTATCTAATCCGCGGCGAATCAGCTCCTCAAAGGCTTTAGCAGAAATCTCTCTGCCGCCAAGGCTGCCTACGAAGCTGACAACTTTTGGCCTAGCCCTTAATGGATAGAGTGCTGCCTGGATTTCAGAACAAACTGGTGCTGAGCCACCGAAAGACATGGCACGGTCAAGGACGATGAGCACCTTAGCTTTCCTTACGGCCCGGCGAAGTTCGTCAAAGGGGAAAGGACGCCATAAACGCAATCTTATCAGGCCGACCTTTTGACCTTCCGCCTGCATCTTATCTATAGCCATCATAGCTGTTTCGCTGAAGCTCCCCATGCATAGTAGCAAAGCGTCGGCATCCTCTGTTTTGTAGCTATCTACCGGTGAATAATGACGCTCTGAAAGCCCACCGAACTCCTGCCAGGCCTGAAGAATTACTTTTTTGGAAGCTTTTAAGGCAACTTCTTGGGCCTTTTTAGCCTCGGTGTAGATGAAAGGAGGGCCAAAAGCACCCATGGTTACCGGCTTGTCGGGGTTAAGGGGGTAAGGGTGGCGATATTCAGGAAGAAATTTATCTACCACAGCTTGCTCTAGAAATTCGACCGATTCGATTGTGTGTGAAATGTAAAATCCGTCGATATGGACCACTGTCGGAAGCATGACGGTTGGGTCTTCAGCAATACGGAAGGCGCATAATGTCAAATCAAAGGCTTGTTGAGCATTCTCAGCAAATATTTGAATCCAACCACAATCCCGGATTGCCATTACGTCAGAATGGTCTGTCCATATGCTTAATGGTGCTGATAGCGCTCGGTTAGCTACTGCCATGACTATCGGCAAACGCAGCCCTGAGGCCACATACAGTACCTCATGCATAAGTTCTAGTCCCTGGCTCGCGGTAGCAGTAAAAGTCCTAGCGCCTACAGCTGAAGTGCCCAGACAAGCGCTCATCGCTGAATGCTCTGATTCTACTGGTATATATTCGGCATCTAACTCACCGTTGGCTACAAACTCAGCCAGCCGCTCTACTATGTGAGTTTGGGGTGTAATGGGATAGGCAGCCACAGCATCAACGCGGGCTAATTTGGCGGCCTCCGCTATGGCAAAGGAACCCTCTATACCTACTCGTTTCATTGGCACCTCTATTCTTCCTCAACCATCTTTATAGCTTCTGTCCAGCACTCACGGGCGCAAATACCACATCCCTTGCAATAATACAAATTGGCTTCAAAGTAGCCGTCTTCATTCTGCCCAATGCACCCCTCTGGGCAAAAGAGGTAACAAATTCCACATTTGATGCATTTTTCATGGTTCCATACCGGACGCTCTGATTTCCAATCCCCAGTGCGGTATTGCTTAGCGCTTCCTGCCTCAGTAACAACGCAGCCAGGTAGCAATTCTCGCCATGAAGGCAATACTTCTGCTTGGAGTACCTCACGTGGTTTCTGAACAATATCGCAAAGCTCGGCAATTTGTGTTTCTTCATAAGCCTTGCGGCAAGCATCAATATTACCCTTAGCTCTAGCGCCGAAACGCTCCTTTAGAGGCTCTGTCAGGGATTCTAGCTCGATTATCTCCGTGGCCTTTATCAGTGCCCCGAGCATCGTTGTATTAACAATTGGAACACCAAGCATCTCGCGGGCAATTACAGTAGCATTGACTGCTGCCAGTTTCCAAGGGCCACTTAGCTCTGACTTTATGTCAACCAACGCTTTGGGGGTATTTATCACCAGCGTACCATCTTTCTTAAGTCCTGAGGTGACGTCGGTGATTTGAAGTAGGCCCGGATCCAAGATTACCACAATATCAGGAATTGTTACTGACACTCTGGCTCGGATCGGGTTAACATTGCTTATACGATTGAAAACAAGCACCGGCGCCCCCCTTCTTTCCGGACCAAAGCTGGGGAACGCCTGTGCAAATTTCCCTTCCTCGATAGCTGCCAGTGCTAATAGTTCAGCCGATGTTACTGCCCCTTGACCACCTCTCCCATGCCATCGGATCTCGATTGTTTTGTCTTTTTCCGTCAACTTGCTATATTTCCTCGAAGTGCCCCTGGAGGGACTCGAACCCTCGCACCCGGCTCCGGAGGCCGGCGCTCTGTCCCCTGAGCTACAGGGGCTTTGGTAATTTTAAAGCATATCTATCCGTTTGGCAACGCCTTGCAGTTCCACACGTTCAGTAGCTATGATTTTAACGTTTTCGGCCTTTTTGCAGTCGAACTCGCACAAATTTCTCTAATTCAACAATGAAAAACCCTGGGACGAAGCCCAAAACTATAAGCAGCCACCATTCTGTTGGGAAAGCTGCTGTTCTAAACAACGATTGGAAAGCGGGAACATAAGTTATCGCCAGTTGACAGACCAAAGTTATTGCCATGCCTGCCAGTATCCACTTATTGGAGAACGGACTGAAGGTAAATGCTGACCTCATTACTGACCTGGCAGTAAGTATGTAGCCCAAATGCACCCAGATAACCGCCATAAACGCTGCTGTTTGCGCCTGAGTTATGCGCAGCGTATCAACCGGGCTTGAGAGAGCCGGCGCTCCAAAGACATGGTACACTAGAAAGCCCCAGGCTGCCATCACAGCAGATACTAGCCCTACCCTCTCGAAAAATAACCGATTGGCTATCTTTTCTTTTGGGTCACGCGGTGGACGTCTGAGTAACCCTTTCTCTTTACGTTCCAATATGAGAGGCATGGTAAGGAATGCCGAGTCAGCCATATTCACCCAGAGGATATGAATGGGGGCCATAGGCAGGGCAACGGCAAAAAGGGGCACAAATGGTGCCAGCAATATAGCCCCGGCTATTAGCAGCGCCTGTCCACCATTCGTAGGCAGAGTATAGAGGATGGCTTTCTCAAGATTTGTGAGCGCATGTCTTCCCTCTTCTACAGCATTCACGATGGTGGCAAAGTTATCATCAGTCAAAACCATATCAGAAGCTTCTTTGCTCACTTCGGTTCCCGTTATCCCCATAGCAATGCCGATATCTGCTGCTTTTAGCGCTGGGGCGTCATTCACTCCGTCACCAGTGACTGCAACAATATGTCCTCTCTGCTGCAGCTGGGTTGTTATCCTGAACTTATGTTCCGGTGCAACACGGGCATATACCGAGACTGCATCCACAACTTCATAAAGTTCAGAGTCGGTCATCCTCGAAAGTTCTTCTCCTGTCAGCACCCTATCTGCATCCATTTCCAACTGATTGGCAATAGCCCTTGCTGTTTGAGGATGGTCGCCGGTTATCATTACTACTTTTATTCCAGCCCGTGTGCATTTCCCTATTGCCTCTATTGCTTCCTCACGAGGTGGGTCAATCATCCCCTGAAGCCCGAGGAAAATGAGTCCATGCAAATCTTCACCCGTGAGTGTTTTTTTCTCTTTAGGCACAAACTTATATGCCATACCAAGCACTCGCAGGGCTTCATTTGCCATCTCATGTACTTTAGTCAATATCTCCTCACCTCTCAGCGGTTCAATACCATCATTAAAGAATTGCTGCTGACACATCTGCAAGACCCTTTCTGGGGAGCCTTTTACATACAATAAATTGTCCTCTTCACCCTCATGTAATGTGGCCATATATTGTTGCTCTGGCTCAAAGGGTATAGTATCTAATCTGGAGAGCTTCTCAGTGATACCGGCTTTGGCTGCCGAAACTACTAGCGCTCCCTCGGTGGGGTCACCCATAATTTTGTGACCTTCCTCATCCTTTACCAGGATTGCGTCGTTACAGAAATATCCTGCCTTTAGAGTCTCAACCAAAGCCCCATCACTATATGCTGCAATAACCTCTGTATTCCCGAAAAGGAAGCTGCCCTTGGGGTCATAGCCAACTCCTGTCACATGATAATCCTTGCCGCTGCAGTATATACGCACCACTGTCATTTGATTCTTAGTCAGGGTCCCTGTTTTATCTGAACAAATAACTGTTGCGCTCCCCAAAGTTTCAGCCGCCGGTAATTTCCTTACCAGGGCTTTTCGATGTGCCATTGCCGTTGCTGCTAAGGCTAAAAGGACGGTCACTAATGGTGGTAGCATCTCTGGTATTGCTGCAACGGCAAGAGCTACCGAGGCAAGAAAGGAATATGTCGCTGAGTATCCGAACACTATCGCCAGTATGAAATTGACGGCAGCTAAAGCAAGTATGGCAAATGCCAGGAAGCGGGAAAAATCTGCAAGCTTCCTCTGGAGAGGCGTAATGACTCTTGCGGTCTCCTTCACCAGTTCAGCGATTTTACCGAATTCTGTTCGCTCGCCAGTTGCGACTACAACCCCTCGAGCTGAACCGCGAGTAATAAAAGTGCCACTAAAAGCCATACAGCTCTGGTCCCCGGGAGATAAATCTGGTCTTGGAATAGCTTCAACATGCTTTTCCACCGGTACTGAATCACCAGTAAGAGAGGCTTCATCTGCAGCCAGGTTTTTGGTGTAAAACAGCCTTAAATCTGCGGCTACTTTATCACCGCTGTTTAGCAATACTATATCCCCAGGAACCAATTCCCGTGCCAGGATGGTTTTCTCCATTCCGTCCCTGAGCACACTACATTCCGACACCATCATCCTTCTCAATGCCTCAAGGGCAGCTTCAGCTCTTCCCTCCTGAACGAATCCCAAGATGGTGTTAACGATAACCACCAGAAGAATAATCCACACCTCATTCCACATATCCTCTCCCCATACCGTGCTTAGTAAGGCGCAGATTAAAGCGGCAGCAAGCAGGATATATATTAGTGGATTATGGAACTGAAGTAAGAAACGGATGAAAGGGTTTTGTTTCTTGAACGTCAGTTCGTTATATCCATATTTTTCTAGCCGCGCTCTTGCCTCATCAGAGGTAAGGCCTGTTTTCCCGGTTGCTAATGTTTCAAAAACTTGTTCTGCTTCTAGCTGATACCATGCATTTCCATTCATCTACATATACCTCTATGTTATCGGGCTGTTCTGATGGCACCTCAGAATCGAACTTTATTTGCTATTTGCATGCGGGAGCTGGTGAGTAGAAGTTAGGATTGAGCCCTTGTGCATAACCATGGCTGATATTATCTGCCTGGTCCTTCTTTCTCCTGCCACCTTATAATGGCTTTAGCTATCTCGAGAACCGGGAATATGCTCCCAGCGAGAAGGATAACTGCCAGCCATTCAAAGACACTCAGAGGATACGTATTGAACACTGCCTCAAAGAATGGCACTTCAATAACTATGTACAGTAACACGACCTCCCAAAGTATAGCGAGATTTAGCCACTTATTCTTGAACATGCCAATCTCAAATATAGACTTCTTGTCAGAACGGAAATTGTAAGCTTTGAAAAATTGAATCAGAACCAGGCAAAGGAAGCAAAGGCATTGTGCCTCCATCATGCTTTTGCCTGCATCCAGTGCCCACTTAAATATCGCCAAGTTCACTATAGCCGACCATATACCACCGATAGACATGAGTGTCACAACCGGTTTCGTGAAAATGCCTTGACCTCGAGGACGTGGCTTCTGTCTCATAATATCTGGTTCGGCAGGGTCTACAGACAGGGCAAGCGCTGGTAAACCATCAGTAGCTAGGTTCACATACAAAATCTGGACGGCGATAAGAGGTATGGCTCCAGGAGGTAACCCGATTAATGGTCCAAAAAGAATAGCAACCGCCATCAGCAATATTTCACCGAGATTGGAGGAAAGTAGATACATCAAGTATTTTTTAATATTACTGAAAATGCCTCGCCCTTCTTCTACAGCAGCTACAATGGAGGCAAAATTGTCATCGGTTAGTATAATATCTGCTGCTTCTTTGCTAACATCAGTACCAGTTATACCCATAGCCACACCGATGTCAGCCTTTTTGAGTGCCGGGGCATCATTCACCCCATCTCCGGTCATAGCTACCACGTGTCCTTTCTTGACTAAGGCTTCTATCACGCGGAGCTTATGGGCAGGAGAAACCCGAGCATAGACTTCTATCTTCTCTATCAGAGCTTCAAATTCCTCGTCGCTCAGGTTGTCGATTTCAGCCCCTGTTAGGGCAACACCTTCTTTGAGTATACCTAATTCTTTGGCAATAGCAACTGCAGTTAGCTTATGGTCACCGGTTATCATTACTGACCTAATGCCAGCTTGGTCACAGAGCTTTACTGCTTCCTTAACTTCTTCACGAGGTGGGTCAATCATACCAGCAAGGCCAACAAAAACCATATCTTGTTCTACGCCATCAGTTGGGCCAGCGGTATCAGTAAGCCGTTTATATGCCAGCCCAAGGACACGGAGAGCATCCTCTGCCATCTCTTGAGCAACCGACATGATAGTTTTCCTGTCTTCGTGAGCTAGTTCTTTTTCCTTTCCATCCCGGTAAATGCGGCTACAAGAACTTAAGATTACCTCAGGTGCCCCTTTGGAGTAGGCAATCTTACCTTGGGGCGTTTGATAGACAGTGGTCATCCTCTTCGTCTCTGAGGAGAAAGGAATTTCGTGGATGCGAGGGAATTGGCTTTGAAGTTTCTCTTGCCACAAACCGGCCTTAGCCGCTGTTACTACCAAAGCACCCTCGGTAGGGTCGCCTTTGATTCTCCAAACACCATTGGCTGAAGTAAGAGACGTGTCATTGCACAGGCTACCTATCTGGAGCAGCATTTGTAAGGCAGTGTCTCCTTCAGTGTTCAGAGCTTTGCCGTCAAGATGAAACTCACCTTTAGGTTCATAGCCGACGCCGGTGATATCAATTAGCTTGCCGTCCACATAAAGGCGACGTATTGTCATCTGGTCCTGTGTCAGCGTGCCGGTTTTATCCGAGCAAATAAATGTGGTGCAGCCAAGGGCCTCCACTGCCGGGAGCTTTCTGACTAGGGCATGGCGTCGCACCATTCTCTGGACGCCAAGGGCCAGCGAGATGGTGACTACGGCAGGCAAGGCTTCAGGAACGGCGGCTACAGCCAGACTTACCCCCCAGATGAGCATCTCCAAAATCTCATGCCCTCTCAAAACTCCAATTCCGGCTAGAGTGAAACATAGAGCTAAAGCGCCGATGCCAATCCACTTTCCCAACTTATCGAGGTTAATCTGGAGAGGAGTTTGTTCCTTCTCGACCTCTTGAAGCATGGCAGCAATCTTGCCGAATTCCGTCGCCATACCGGTAGCTGTAACAACCGCTGTGCCCCTGCCATAAACAGCTGCCGTTCCCATAAAGGCAATGTTCTTTCTGTCACTAATGCTCACTTCCCTTGGCAATACCCTGTCTGTCTTTTCCACGGGAACCGATTCCCCAGTCAGGGGAGCTTCGTCTGTTCTTAAATTAACAGCTTCGATAAGACGGCAGTCCGCCGGTATCCGGTCACCGGTTCTGAGGATGATTATGTCCCCGGGGACTAGCTCTCGAGAGGGTATTTCCGTTTCCTCACGGCCTCGTAGCACTGATGCCATAGGGGCTGCCATTCTTTTCAGCGCTTCCATAGCCCGTTCAGCTCTGTATTCCTGCACAAATCCCAAGCCAGTAGCAAAGAGAATGATGACGAAGATAACAATGGCATCAGCTACTTCACCCATAATAGCTGACAGGGCTACAGCAACAAGGAGGATAATAATTAGAAAGTTCTTAAATTGTTCCAGGAAGATTATCCAGGGAGAGATTTTTTCCTTCTCAGCCAGCTCGTTAGGACCAAACGCATCTAGTCGACGTTGAGCCTCTTCTTGACTTAAGCCATCACGTTTTGAGTTTAAGGCAGTCAGAACTTCGGGGGTTTCTAAATTATGCCAATCCTTGGTTGCATAATTTATCATTCTCCAGAGCCTCCTTTATCTCTGCATATATTAGCCTGTTAAGCTCTAAAAGGCCTATTGTTGACTTATAGTAAAGTTAACATAAGCCCACAAAAGAAAGATGCCAATTAGTGCCAAAGAATACCAACTTGCCCTAAGAGGCGTCTTGCGCTGTGGGCGAGACATAAGTCCGGCAATAACTACCCCGGTCATTAGCATCACCACCAAAGCGGTAAAAACATGAGTTTGTGATACCGCAGCCAATATTGGTCCTTCAGTATAAAAAATGTCATCTATGCCGATGATTACCATGTTAAAGAGATTGCTCCCTATCATATTAACCACGCATAAGTCTACAGCTCCCAAGCGTAACGCTGAGAAAGACACAGTGATTTCGGGTAAGGTGGTGGCAAAGGCAATAAACAAACTGCCAACAAAAGTTTGCCCCCAGCCAGTAACCTCTGCCATCTCATCACCTATAAAAGCGAGCCATGTCCCAGCACCGACGATAACAATAGCGGACAAAGCGTAGTAAAGAAAGGCGCGTTTTAAGGGGATATTTTCATATTTAGCAGCTACCTCAATGTCAGAGTAAAACTGAGTTTGCGCCTGCCTCTCATAGTTCAATATCATCCTGGCCATAAGTACATATAAAATGAAGATAACAGGGGTATAGATTCCCACCCAACCAATTGCCAGAGGGGAGAGAAAGAGACTAACAAGTAAACAAGCAGATGGAAAGGCAATCATGATTAAGCTCAGTCCAGCAACAAGACTGTGCCCCGATCTCGCTGCAGTTAGCAGAGGGCCATGCCGATAGGCAATGTCAAGCAGAGCCAAATTAAGAAGGTTAAAGGCGTTAGCACCAAACAGGTTGCCTACAGTTAAATCGGGTGCTTTCAGCAGAGCTACCGCACTTATACCGGTAAAAAGTTCAGGCAGAGACGTAGCTAGAGCTACCAGTACTACACCAATCCATAACCCACCCAGCCCAGTTTTTTCAGCAATAACATCACCGTACTTGGCTACCTTCATCCCAGCAAAAAAGATGAGTAATATGCAGACAGCAAATTTTGCCCAAATTAAAATCACTTTTGTGTCTTCTTTTCCGAAAGATACAAATTATATCCTAAAGAATCACGAGAAAATAGGTACCAGCATCAGCATGGCTCCGCCAGCTACCACTGAGGCTATTTGTCCAGCGGTATTAACTCCAGCAGCGTGCATCAGAAGATGGTTTTGAGGGTTAGCTTTCAAACCTTCTTTCTGAACTACTCTGGCTGACATAGGAAAGGCTGATATACCCGCGGCACCAATCAGAGGGTTAATCTTTCGACCAGATAGGATATACATTATCTTCCCGAAGATAACACCGGCAGCAGTATCCAGTGCGAAGGCAATTATACCCATAACAAAGATTATAATTGTCTCGAGCTTGAGGAACTGAGAAGCTACCATCATCCCACCTACGGTAAGGCCTAACATAATAGTCACAATGTTGGCCAGTTCATTCTGAGCTGTCAGTGAAAGTCTCTCAACCACTCCGCACTCTCGAATTACATTGCCGAACATGAGACAGCCTATAAGTGGTGTAGCTTTTGGAGCTATCAAGCCTACTATCAGTATGGTAACTATGGGGAAGATAATCTTTGTCCTTTGTGATACCGCATCTGTTTTAATAGGCATTTCTACGAGTCTTTCTGCCTTAGTAGTCAACCATTTCATTATCGGTGGCTGGATAATGGGCACCAAGGCCATGTAAGAGTAAGCTGCTACCACAATAGCTGCGGCATACTTAGATTCGAACATAGTAGACACGTAAATTGAAGTAGGGCCGTCAGCCGAACCGATTATGCCGATGGAGGCAGCGTCCTTCAGGCTGAAGTTCATAATTTGAAGCCAACCATCACCGAGCAAGTAGGCTAAGAAAAAGGTGCCGAAGATACCAAACTGGGCTGCAGCACCGAGGAGGATAGTATAGGGTCTCTCCAGGAAGGGACCGAAATCTATCATGGCTCCTATGCCAATGAAGATAAGGAGAGGGAAGAGCGCAGTTTTAATCCCGGCTTCCCTTAAAACGGCAAAAAGCCCACCTTCGTCAACCAGGCCACTCAACGGGATGTTAGCCAGCAAAATTCCACTGCCAATGGGTATTAGTATCACCGGCTCCACATTCTTAGCGGTGCCTAGATAGATAAGAAACCCACCGATAGCTAGCATTATGACTATTTGCCAGTTAAGGTTGAGGAACCCAAGAAACTCGCCAGCGGCTATGTCCATTAGCTAATCCTTCTCCTCGGGCTTAATCAATCTATTGAGCAAGGTCATCACACCCAGCAGTATCCCCAGCACGGCGAAGATGATTGCCATTCCCAGCAGAACTATCCACAAAGCATCTACCATTTCAATATCCCAGATTGGGGTACCTCTGATTTGCTCGGAGACTACACAGAACCAGGTTCGTAAAGTGACATCATATCATAAGATACTTTTCCTTGTAAATACATCTGACTCTTTTATTTTCTGTCATTCTGAGGGAACGAAGCGACCGAAGAATCTCGTCTACGGTAAATTCTTTGAGCTACATGTAGGGGCAGACCTTCAGGCCTGTCCGCATTTGGACGGGGCTACAGACCTGTCTCTGCTCAGGGCAATGCCTATAGACACTTTCGTGCAATCTGACTTTGCCTTCAAAGACAGGAATTGTATAATGTTAGGCGCGGAGAGGTGTCCGAGTGGTTTATGGTGCCGCTCTCGAAAAGCGGTGGGCGATGAGCCTCGTGGGTTCGAATCCCACCCTCTCCGCCAAGCTCTGGAGAGGTGCTGGAGTGGACTATCAGGCGCGCCTGGAGAGCGCGTGTCGCCATTGGCGACCGTGGGTTCGAATCCCACCCTCTCCGCCAAAACTTTACTCACAAGCGTTGTTCACCTATCTTGCCTATGCTACAATGTTTCAACTCAGATGGCGAGTACAGATGAGCTGAAATATTGGGTAGGCTTTTCCAAGATGCCCGGCATTGGTCGGGTGAAAATATCACAGTTGCTTGAACACTTCACTACCATGGAGCATGCCTGGGAAGCCCCGGCTGGCGAGCTGAAAAGAACCGGGCTTGATTCAAAAACTGTAGATACCATCGTGAATTTGAGGCCCAGGATTTCTTTAGATGCTGAAATGGACGGATTGAAGCAGTATAAAGTGAAAGTGCTCACCTGTGATTCACCTGCCTATCCCCAAAGGCTGAAGGAAATCTATGATTATCCCCCAGTGCTTTATGTCAGAGGTAAGCTTCTGCCTGAAGATGAATGTTGTCTGGCTGTAGTTGGCACTCGTCGGGCTACCGTCTATGGACGTCAGGTAACTGAGGAAATTGTCAGTGACCTGGCCCGGAACAAAATCACAATTGTCAGTGGTCTGGCTAAAGGGATTGACTCTATAGCTCATCGTGCTGCGATTGAAGCCGGCGGCAGGACTATTGCTGTCTTCGCTTGCGGATTGGACATCGTTTACCCGGCAGAAAATGCCAAGCTGGCTCGCGAGGTTATGGAGTACGGTGCTTTAATAAGTGAATATCCTCTGGGCACTCGGCCTAAAGCTGATAATTTTCCCAGGCGCAACCGGATTATGAGCGGGCTGAGCCTCGGTGTGTTGGTGGTAGAAGCTGGAGAAAGCAGCGGAGCCTTAATCACGGCTAATCAGGCGCTGGAGCAGAACCGAGAGGTCTTCGCCGTCCCGGGCAGTATTCTATCTCCAGCCAGCAGAGGGACGAATCGTCTTATACAGGAGGGGGCGAAACTGGTCCGGAACTATGTTGATGTTTTAGAGGAGCTGAATTTAGCTATAATGGCCCAACAACTGGAGATGAAGGAACTATTGCCTGCCGACGACACTGAATCACTGTTGCTGAAGCAACTAAGCCGTGAGCCAACTCACATTGATGAGATCTGTCGTAATAGCGGCCTAGCAGCGGCTCTGGTTGGCAGTGCCCTAACCGTGATGGAGCTTAAAGGGATGGTGAAGCAGGTCGGTGGCATGAACTATGTGCTGGCTAGGGAGGCGAGTGAAGAATATCAAATGACAAGGTGATATGGCAGTGAAACTCGTTATTGTTGAATCACCAGCCAAGGCAAGGACTATAAGCAGTATCTTAGGCACAGGTTATACTATCAAGGCGACCCTGGGGCATGTGCGTGACCTACCCAGAAGCGAATTGGGTATAGATATAGCCAATGACTTCGCTCCCAGATATGTCGTTATCAAGCAGAGAAAAGAGGTGATCGGTGAGCTAAAGAAGTCGGCTGAAGGTGTTTCAGCGATTTATCTAGCTACTGACCCTGACCGTGAGGGAGAGGCAATTTCCTGGCATCTGGTCGAGGCCATTAAGTTAGATAAGAGCGAACTATCTATCCACCGGGTTGTCTTTCACGAGATAACCAAAGAGGCGGTAGAAAAGGCTTTCCATCATCCTCGCTCTATTGACATGAATTTAGTCGATGCCCAACAGGCGCGCCGTCTCCTAGACAGATTGGTTGGTTATAAGTTGAGCCCGTTGTTGTGGCGGAAGGTGCAAAGAGGGCTTTCTGCAGGTAGGGTTCAATCAGCAGCCTTGAGAATAATCGTTGACCGCGAGCGGGAGATACAGAATTTTGTTTGCACGGAGTACTGGACTATCGAGGCTGAATTAGCCAAGAGCTTGCCAGAAGCTCAGAAGTCCGGTTTCAGAGCATTGTTTATAGGCCTGGCTGACGGCACAAAGTTGGAGATACCTAATCAACAGGAAGCCCAGAGGGTTGAAAGCGAGCTGAGGAAAGCTGATTATGCGGTTAAAAAGATAGCAGTAAAAGAGGTAGCTCGTCAACCGGCACCGCCGTTTATCACCAGCACCCTGCAGCAGGAAGCCTGGCGCAAGCTGCGGTTCACCGCTCAACGCACTATGCTTATCGCCCAGCAGCTTTACGAAGGTATACCCTTGGGTGAAGAGGGCTCGGTGGGGCTGATTACCTATATGCGCACCGATTCCACTCATGTAGCTGCTAGCGCCATAGCGGAGACCAGAGATTTTATTACTAGCAAATATGGTGCTCGTTTTGTGCCTCCGCATCCGCGTTCTTTTGTCAAGAGGGGCAAATGGGCACAAGAGGCGCATGAGGCTATTCGGCCGACAAAGATTCACCGGGAACCGGGCCAGATCCACTCCTACCTCAAGCCAGAGCAATTTAAGCTATACGAGCTTATCTGGAAGCGGATGGTGGCAAGCCAGATGGCGGCAGCCTCTCTGGATACCACCACTGTGGAAATAAACGCAAAATGTCCTGAACCCCAAAAGGCATATCTACTGAGAACAACCAGTTCTGTAGTCAAGTTTTCAGGTTTCATTGCTCTTTATAGTGAAGGCAAAGACGAGGACGGAGAAGAAGAAAAGGCAATTGCCCTACCTGAATTGAAAGTTGGCGACAAGTTAGTGTTATTGGACATCTTCCCGGAGCAGCGTTTTACCCAACCACCGCTTCGCTATACTGAGGCTACGTTGATAAAAGCGCTGGAACAAAGAGGAATCGGACGTCCAAGCACCTACGCCCCAATCCTATCGACTATCCAAGAAAGAGGCTATGTATATAAGGAGAATGGTAAGCTTTGTCCCGACGAAATAGGCTTAGTTGTGAATGACCTCTTGACTCAGCACTTCCCCAAAATTGTTGATCTGGATTTCACTGCTCAGCTTGAGGAAGAGCTGGATGAGATTGCTCGAGGCGAGAAGAGATGGGTGCCTGTTCTAAAAGACTTCTATACGCCTTTCGAGGAAACACTGAACCAAGCTTCTGAGAGGATAGAAAGGGTTAAGATTGCTAAGCCAACGGAGGAAATCTGTCCTGATTGTGGGCGTCCCATGGTATTGAAGACGGGGCGCTTTGGTAAGTTCGTAGCCTGTAGCGGTTATCCTGATTGCAAAAAGACAATGCCCTTCGTTGTCAAAACTGGTGTCTCCTGCCCACAGTGTGGAAAAGAGTTAGTAGAGAGGACAACCAAGAAAAGGCGTATTTTTTATGGTTGCAGCGGTTTCCCACAATGTAAATTTGCGGTTAACCGCAGGCCAGTTCCCCAACCTTGTCCTCAGTGCGGTAAGCTCCTCATTATATATCGAGATGGCTGGGTGAAATGCACAAGCAAAGACTGTAAATATAAGGACAAACTGGATGAGTTAGAAAAGATAGGGGTGACATCATGAAAATCATGGTTATCAACGGACCGAACCTTAACATGTTGGGCAAGCGGAGTAAAGCTATCTACGGAGATAAGACTTTGTCCGAGCTTGATACCATTTTAAGGAAGGAAGGCGAGAGCCTGGGGATAGAAATAATTAGCTTTCAGTCCAACAGTGAGGGAGCACTTATTGACTTTGTACAGAAGCATTCTGTGAAGGCCAGCGGCATAATCATAAATCCCGGAGCACTCACCCATTATAGTTTTTCCTTACGGGATGCTTTGGCTGATAGTGGATTGCCAACTATCGAGGTTCATCTATCTAACATTTATGCTCGTGAAGAGTGGCGAGCGAAATCAGTGATTGCTCCCATTGCCAAAGGGCAAATCAGCGGGTTGGGTTGGCGGGGGTATGTTGCGGCGCTGCGAACTTTAGTTGGAGAACTGAAGAAAGAGACGTAAGAGTGAGCCGGCTGCAAAGACTGCGGCAGAGTTTGACGCAACAGGAATTAGATGTTCTCATAGTTTCTCAGCCGGAGAACAGGCGTTATCTTTCTGGTTTCACTGGCTCAACAGGTTGGCTGCTGATTTCAGCCAGTAATGCTTTTCTAGCTGTTGACTTCCGTTATGTAGAGCAAGCTAAAAAAGAAGCGTCGGATTTTGATGTCGTTCACGTGAAGGGCGACTTAGTAAATTGGTTACCTAAATTGACCTCAGATTTAGGATTCAAAAAAGTAGGCTTCGAGGCTGACCAGGTCCCTTTTGCCATTTACCAGCAGCTATGTAAAACGGTAGGCGATGGCCACTACCAAATTCAACTTATTCCGACCAACGGTCTCGTGGAATCTCTCCGCGTTGTAAAAGAACCTGAAGAACTAAAATTTATAACTGAAGCAGTTAAATTAGCTGATGCCGCTTTTGACCACGCTAAATCGATTATCCGTCCTATGGTGAGTGAAAAGGAAATAGCCTGGGAATTGGAGAGGTTCCTCCGAGAGAAGGGCAGTGAACCCGTGCCCTTCGACATTATTGTGGCTTCGGGGTCTAACGCGGCTTTACCCCATGCCAAGCCCTCTGAGCAAGTTATTCTTGAAAACAAGCCTGTAGTGATTGACTTGGGAGCCCGGGTGAATGGTTACTGCAGTGACTTAAGCCGAACCTTTCTGCTAGGTGATGAAGACAAGACTTTTTCTAAAATTTATGATATTGTTTTGGGGGCACAACTAACCGCTTTGGCTGCAATTATGGCTGGTATGAGTGGTGCCCAAGCTGACCGATTAGCCCGCACGGTTGTGGAAGAGGCAGGCTATGGTGATGCCTTTGGTCATGGCTTGGGACATGGTATTGGTTTAGGGGCTCATGAATCGCCAAGGCTTGGCCCTAATTCTTTAGACTTGTTGATTGATGGCATGGTTTTTACTATAGAGCCTGGAATTTATATCGCTGGCTGGGGTGGAGTCAGAATTGAAGATACAGTTGTAATGGAGAACAGCAGAGTCAAAACCCTTACCAAGGCGGAGAAAATAGCAAACGTGTGTTAGGAGGGTAGTCACCTTATGATCGACGCTGGAGAATTAAAAAGAGGGATAACTATTGAGCTAGATGGGCAGTTGTATCAGGTTCTTGATTTCCAGCATATTAAGATGGGACGAGGCTCAGCACAAGTTCGGCTGAAACTTCGTGATATTCGTGCTGGCCATACAACTGAACGCGCCTTCCAGGCCAGTGAGACGTTTACTAGAGCTTTTCTTGAGCGCTGTCTCGTACAGTACCTTTATAATGAGGGCAGCCTTTATTATTTTATGGATACTAAGACTTTCGAGCAGATACCCATTGATAAATCAATGCTTGGTGAGGCGCTAAACTATTTGAAAGACGGGTCGAACTTGGAAATACTGACACATAAAGGCAAATCCATGGGGATACAATTACCTGTTTCAGTGGAGCTTAAGGTCACGGAAACAGGCCCCGGCTTCAAGGGTGATACAGCCTCTGCTGGCAGCAAACCAGCCAAACTGGAGACAGGCATTACTGTTAAGGTACCCTTTTTCATAAATACCGGTGACATTATCAAGGTAGATACCCGCACCGGGGAATATCTGGAGAGGGTGAGCTGAATCTTTGATAAAAGCTGACCTTCATATTCATACTGCCTATTCTATGGATTGCACCATGTCCCTAGAGCAGATAATCGCACGTTGCCTTGAAGTTGGCATCAACTGCCTCGCGGTAGCTGACCATAACACTATTGCTGGAGCTCTAAAGCTGAAAGAAATAGCGCCCTTCCCGATTATCATCGGTGAGGAAATCCTGACTTTGGGCGGCGAGATCATTGGGCTGTTTCTTAGTCAGGAGATCCCCAGCAAGTTGTCCATAGAAGAAACTGTAGCTCAGATCAAAGCTCAAGATGGGCTGGTATGTATTCCACATCCGTATGACAGGTTACGTTTATCAGTATTTAGAGACCAAGTATTCGAAGATATAATGCCAGAAGTTGATATTATCGAGGCTTTTAACGCCCGTAGCCTTTCGCCTGGCAGTTCAACCAGAGCGTGGCAACTAGCACAGAAATATGGCAAGCTTGTCAGCGCCGGCAGCGACGCTCATACACCATCTGAAATAGGCAATGCCTGTGTTGAAATGCCGGAATTCAATGATAAAGACGAATTTCTGGCTTCCCTAGCTAAGGGAAAGATTTCTGGTAGTAAGTCAAACCCAACTGTTCATTTTGCCAGCACCTGGACTAGATTGAAGAAGCACTTGTCCTAGGAGAGAGGTTCCCTTGTTGACCATCGGTTGGTTTTCCACCGGCAGGGATGATGCAGCAAGACAGCTTCTGCAAGTTGTGTTCCATAAAATTCAAACTGGTGAAATTGAGGGCACGATTGCTTTTGTCTTCAGCAATCGAGAGCCCGGCGAAGCGAGACAGAGCGACTCATTCTTCGAATTAGTTCGAAACTATCGTATTCCGCTGATTTGCTTTTCATCGAGGAAATTTGAGGCTACGCAGGATGTAACGGACAGGGTAGAGGGTGAAACCTTACCAAAGTGGCGCCTCGAATATGACAAAGGGGTCATGGAGAGGCTGCAGGGCTTCAAACATGACTTATGCGTGCTTGCCGGCTATATGCTTATCGTCGGGAAAGATATGTGCCAAAGATATGATATGATTAACATGCATCCAGCGGCTCCTGGAGGGCCTAAAGGTAGCTGGCAAGAGGTAATCTGGGCGCTAATAGAGGATAACGCTGCAGAATCTGGCGTGATGATGCATCTGGTAACGCCGGAACTAGACAGGGGGCCGGTAATAACTTATTGTACTTTTCCCATTAGGGGTGAACCTTTTGATAAATATTGGCGGGAAATAGATAATAGCTCTGTAGCTAAGATAAAAAAAGAGCCGGGTGCAAACAATGCACTGTTTCAACTCATCCGCCAGCATGGGCTAGCCAGAGAATTCCCGCTTATCGTGTCGACCTTGAGAGCCTTCAGTCGAGGTGAGGTTAAAATAAAGGCTGGCACGATATTTGACCGTTATGGGAAACCGATACTAGGGTACGACCTAACTGATGAAGTAGATAAAGCAGTGGAGTTAAGATGAGTGTAATCTGCTTTGACCTCGAAGGTCCGTTAGCTACTCAGGACAATGCCTATGAGCTTATGAAGCTTTTCCCTGGTGGCGGCAAGCTTTTCGGGATCATCAGTCGATATGATGATTTATTAACTCTAGAAGGTAAAGCAGGCTACGAGCCCGGTGATACTTTGGCTCTTATTGCACCGTTCTTGGTATATCATAAGATAAAGGAGAGAGACATTTCCACCCTAGCGAGGAAGGCAACCTTAACTGGTGGAGCTGCGGCACTGGTCTCTCGTCTTAGTGCCCAGGGTTGGAACGTATTCTGCATCAGCACCAGCTATGAGCAGTATGCTTTGCACATAGCACACAGGTTAAATATCTTTTCTCAAAATGTTGCCTGTACTTCCTTCCCTTTAGATGAAATTTCCCGGATGTTAAATAAAGAGGATTTTCGCCCTTTGGAAGCGATAGAGAGAGACATTTTGAGCATTCTATTAGTTAATGACGACTGGATCAAGAAACAACTTGGTCGCTTTTACTGGGAAGAATTGCCTAAGACCAATATGGGTTCGCTCCTGAAGCAGGTGAGACCTGTGGGAGGACAACGCAAGGTAGAAGCGCTAAAACGTTTTGCTCAAGCAAGAAGTCACCCGTTGTCAGACTGGGTAGTGGTGGGTGATAGTATTACCGACTTCAAGATGCTTGAGGCTGTTGACCAGGCTGGGGGTCTGGCTATTGCCTTCAATGCTAACGAGTATGCACTGCCCTACGCTACTATGGGCCTGGCATCCACACATATTTATGACCTATGGCCTGTCCTGGAAAGTTGGAAGAAAGGTAAACGCTCAGCGGTAGAAAAGCTGGTCAAGGGAAAAGAAAAGGCTGGCGGGAACGGTGATAGAGGGCACTTTCACTGGCTAGCTGGGATTGAAGACATTGCGGCTCCTCTCGATATTCACAAGAGAATTCGCCGTATTGTTCGAGAAGAGGCAGCGACACTAGGCTAAATTCACCATGGCTGTGCTTGATATAGTTGGCTTTGGGGCGATGACCATCGACCACCTGTACAAGGTCGATGAGATTGTTGCTGATGGGGAACAGTTAGTAAGGGGTTTTGAATCTATCCCGGGCGGCTCAGCGGCTAATACTATTTACGGTTTGGCTAAACTGAGCGTTAAAGCAGGATTTGTTGGAGCTGTTGGCATTGACGACGATGGAGAGAAGCTTATCAAAGATTTTAAAACTGTTGCTGTAGATACTAGTCAAATTCGAATCAAACAGGCGGTAGACACAGGCTCAACAATCTGCCTCAGCGATAGGCTGGGGGGACGAGCAATATATGTATCCCCCGGGGCTAATAACTTGCTCAGTCCTGAGGATATAGATTTAGCCTATTTAAACCAGGCTCAGGTAGTTCATCTGTCTTCCTTTGCCGATGACAAGCAGTTTAACCTTCAAGTTAACGTAACGAAGAAACTGGCAAATTCGGTAAAGGTCAGTCTAGCTCCCGGGATGCTCTACGCTGCTAAAGGACTGAAAACCTTAGTGCCTTTGCTTGAAAGGACCCACATTGTCTTTATGAACCGTGAGGAAATTGAGGGGCTGATGGGTAAGGATTTCAGGGCTGGAGCTCGAGGACTTGTGAAATTAGGTTGCCGGATTGTTGTCATAACTCTGGGCAAGGGTATAGCTAAAGGCAAAGACAGGATGGTTACGGCTCATATCTATGACGGGGAAAAAGAATATGAGGTTGAGTCTGAAAAGGGAAGCTCAATCCCTCACTTGGAGACCACTGGTGCCGGAGATGCCTTTGCTGCAGGATTTCTTTTCGGCTTTCTCAGAAGCGAGAGGCTTGAAGAATGCGGATTACTTGGCGATATAATGGCCAGCTTCACCATCAGTGAAATCGGGGCTAGAAGAGGTCTTCCAACCTTAGCTAAGTTATCCCAAGATTATCTTAAGCGTTCAGGGCACCAGTTCTAAGCATTCATCCCTTTTCTTTTTGTTTCTTGCCATCTGCCCCGCTCAAAATCTGGTCAACTATGCCATATTCCACAGCTTGTTCAGCATTGAGGTAGAAATCTCGGTCTGTGTCATGGGTAATTTTCTCTTCTGTCTGCCCGGTATGTTTAGTTAGGATAGTACGAATTATGTCTTGAAGCCTCATAATTTCACGAGCAGCGATCTCAATATCGGCCGCCTGGCCCTGGGCACCACCGAATGCCTGATGCATGTGAATTGTGGAGTGAGGCAGGGCATAACGTTTACCTTTAGTTCCGGCGGCAAGAATAACCGTGGCCATGCTGGCAGTTAGCCCAACACAGATTGTGGACACATCCGGACGCACGAGTTGTATAGTGTCATAAATCGCGAGGCCGGCAGAGATAATTCCGCCTGGCGAATGGATATAAAGGTTTATATCCTTGTCTGGGTCCTCGTGTTCCAGGTAGAGAAGTTGTGCGATAATCAAACTAGCTATCTGGTCATTAATTGGGGTACCCAAAAAGATGATGCGTTCTTTCAGGAGTAGCGAGAAAATATCAAAGGCTCGCTCTCCCCGAGAACCGCTTTCGATAACCATTGGAATTATGTTTTGGGGTAAACTTTCCATCTTACCTTCTCCTCCCTAAATTAAGATACTATAACATTTACCAACTCTATTGTCATTCTGAATCCTTCACCTGTCATTCTGAGCGGAGCGAAGAATCTCTCAACGCTCAGAATAAACTCCGCGAAGAATCTAGAGACCCTTCGCGTTTCTCAGTGTGACACATAAATGCTCTCGATAATCAATTTTAGCCTGTAGCTATCTGAACTAACCGCTCAACGGTTTTTCGACCTACCAGAAACTGCTTAATAGACTCGCGAGCTTGAGGAAGGCTGAAAAATTTCCGTATCTCATCAGCCTGCTTGTCGGCATCTTTTACCATCTTCTCTATGTCCGCATCTATTTCCGAATCATCCACCTCTATTTTTTCGGCTTCAGCTATTTTACCCAGAACCAGAGAACGGACAACACGCCGATTTGCCATCGGTCGTAATTCCTCTCTGTGGTCGTCAATTGTCTTGTTAAGGCTTCTTAAATAATTCTCCAGGCTGGTGATGCCTTCAGTAAAATTCCTTGCTTCGTCGCTGAGCAATCGGTCGATTTCTCTCTCTACCAGTATCGGCGGATATTCCACTTCACTGAGTTCGACAGCAGCATCGACTGCCTTCTGCTCCAGTTCCAAGCGAGCCCTTTCCTCAGCCCTGGCTTTCAGATTAGACGCTATTTGCTCTCGTAGTGAAGCCAAGTCTTCTTTGCCTAGATTTTTGGCGAATTCATCGTCAACCTCAGGCAGCTTTTTTTCCTTTATCTCCGTAGCTGTAACTTTAAAGGCATGGTCTTTTCCAGCCAGTTCCTTCATTCCATAGTCTGGAGGATAGGACAGGACAAAGCTTTTTTCTTCGCCTTTGCTCATGCCTTCCAGTTTTTCGGCAAACCCGGGAAGCGGTAACCGGGCTTCTCTGGTGACCTCATAGACAACGTCTTTACGGATGGGGAAGGGTTCCCCGTCTCTCTCGCCTTCAATGTCGATGGTGACTATATCGTCGAACTGGACTGGACGGTCTACCGGTGATAAGATAGCTTGCTGATGGCGTAGTTGTTCGATGGTTGCCTCGATATCTTCTTTACTGATTTCAACTGGCTTGGATTCAACCCTTATCTGTGTATAGTCTCCAAGCTTAACTGCAGGTTTAAGTGGCACAACGGCTTTGAAAATCAAAGGCTCGGTCTGGATAAGCTCGAACTGAGGTTGAGCAATGGCATCTATCTCCTGACTTTCCAGAGCCTCCTTATAGGTCGTTGGTATCAGGTCTTCGAGAGCTTCCCGAAACAAGGCATCTTTGCCGATATGACGCTCCAGTATATCCCTGGGCGCTTTCCCCTTACGAAAGCCAGGGACAGAGACCCTTCTAACCAGGCGATTGTAAGCCTTTTCGAGGTATCTATCTACCTCAACAGGCTCCATTTCAATATTGAGTGCTACCTGGCTATTTTCAATTGGCTCTGTAGATACTTTCATTTTCTCCGCTTATCTAATTATAAACAATTTATCACACCGTCTTCAGTTCAAGTCTGAATAGTCTCCTCGTCTTTCAGTTTCAGATGTAATTCATCAAGCTGGGCTTTGGAAACCGGAGACGGTGAGTCGCTCATCACATCTATGGCGCTCTGATTTTTAGGAAAGGCAATTACCTCTCTAATGTTTTCTGCACCTGCCAGCAACATCACCACTCTATCGATGCCTGGTGCAATGCCGCCATGAGGTGGTGCTCCATAATCGAACGCTTCTAGCAGATGCCCGAACCGCGCTTCTATCTCCTCATTGCTATAGCCGAGCAAGCGGAATATTTTCTCCTGGAGCTGGCGGGTATGAATTCTAATGCTGCCACTGGATAATTCGTAGCTGTTGCATACAATGTCATAGTGGCGTGCCCGTACCTTGGGCGGGTCTGTATCGAGAAGAGGCACGTCTTCTTCGCGAGGTGCTGTGAATGGATGGTGCATAGGCTCCCACCGCCCTGTTTCATCGTTCCAGTCTAGTAGAGGATAGTCGACAACAAAAACAAAAGCTAGCAGGTTAGGGTCAGTCAGGCCAAGTCGGTGTCCCATCTCTCGACGCAGTTCATCCAGCACTTTATCTACCATCTTGGGCTCGCCGGCCACGATTAGTATCAGGTTGCCCGGTTTGGCTTCAAATTTGCGGACTATCTCTTTTAACTGCTCCGCAGTCAGGTACTTGGCAGCTACCGATTTGACCTTGTCAGGGGCTAGTTGCTCCAGTTTGTCAAAACTGCCGGCAGGTAAGGCTAAGGTTATCAGCCCCTTAGCACCGGAAGACTTTGCCAGCTCAGTCAGCTCTTCCGTCTGCTTATGCGAATAGTCGGCGCAGCCGGACAGGCATATGCCCTTGACCTTGCCGCCGCCTTGGATAGCGGAACGGAAAACAGCGAAGTCAGATTCGGCAACAATCGCAGATAGGTCTCTTAACTCCAGACCAAAGCGTATATCCGGCTTATCCGTACCGTACCGCTCCATCGATTCAGTAAAGGACAGTCGGGGGAACGGTTTCAGTATTCGCATTTCTGGTTTAACTGTTTCCATCAGAGACGTGAACAGTTCTTCGAGAAGGCTGAGTATGTCTTCTTCATCGACAAAGCTCATTTCCATATCAAGCTGAGTGAACTCAGGCTGACGGTCAGCGCGCAAATCTTCATCGCGGAAGCAGCGTGCTATCTGGTAGTATTTCTCGAAGCCGGCCACCATCAAGAGCTGCTTGAGCTGCTGCGGGGACTGAGGCAGCGCATAGAATTTGCCGGGATGAATGCGGCTGGGCACAAGATAGTCACGTGCCCCTTCCGGGGTGCTTTTAATTAAAATAGGTGTTTCAATTTCTATAAAGCCCTTGGCATCGAGAAAGTCACGCATAAATTTCTCTACCCGATGGCGAAGTATGATGTTATCTTTCATTCTGGGGCGTCTGAGGTAGAGATAGCGGTATTTAAGACACAGGTTTTCGTCGACTTCTGCATCCTCATTTATATAGAATGGCGGGGTTTTTGCTGTATTAAGAATTTGAATATCGCTGGCAATGACTTCTATCTTGCCGGTAGGTAGCTTTGTATTCTCGGTGCCGGGAGGACGTTGCGCAACCTTACCAGTTACCTTAGCCACATATTCGTTGCGGAGTTCGTTGGCTACTTTGTGTACTCCTTTTGATATTTCAGGGTTAAAGACTATCTGGGCTATGCCTTCTCTATCTCTCAGGTCAATGAATATCAGGCCGCCGTGGTCACGGCGCCGGTGAACCCACCCGGCCAGAGTTACCTCATGTCCAACGTGCTTATCTCTTAGTTCTCCGCAGCTGTGGCTCTTGAGCAAGTAGACCTCCTGACGTGTCTGAGAATTATAGCTTAAGGCAGCTTCTTGTTCAATTTGAGTACACCTCGAGCGCTACATCTTTTTAACGGTCGCTCTGTATCTATACCCGTTCAAATTATTGACAGCACAGAGTAATGTGTTATACAGTATTAACAGGTATATACAGGTTAAAAGTTAAAAAGGCGTGATGGTGGGATCGTGTTAACTACCTAGCGGTCTGCTAGGGAAAGGAGGTAGCAATGAGTGGTAGAATATACACATCATGCCGAACATCGAATGAAGAGACGCGGTATCTCTAAGGCAGATGTCGACTTTTGCCTTGAGAATCATCATATATCCTTGGAAGAAAAAGAAGGCTGTATGTTATTTATTGCCAATCACCCAAACGGCAAACGTATTCAAGTAGTTCTCAATACTACCGTTACCCCTAGCAAAGTTATTACGGCAATTTGGCTAGATTAATTGAAGGGAGACACTAACCCATGTTTCGAAGATTTGAGTACGACAGAGAAGCGGATGCTATCTATATAAATCTTATTGACAAACCTTTTGCATATACAAAGAAGGTGGATAATCGAAGGCATGTAGATTATGCATCTGATGATACCCCTATTGGCATAGAGCTGCTTTGCGTTAGCGATGGAATAATTTCAGATGGTATTCCTATACTTGAGGAAGTTCTTAAAGACCTGAGCAAAAGGCATATAAAAGTCCATGCCTAAAACGAGGGTTAAAAACCTTTCATTGTTACATTCTTGCTGAGTGCTATATCTTCCCAGCAACCGCTAGATAACAGCGGTAATCTCCCCAGATTGCTCCTCCGTCTCCTTAAAGCACAGAAATGGCCTCCGGGCTTGTAACCCCGAAGGCCGTTGGTTCAAATCCAATTCTCGCCACCAAGACTACAGAGGCAGAGCAGCAGTATTCTGCCTTTTGTTTTCTACCTCAAGGAGCCAATGATTTACCCAAAACCATATCGTTGTTGAGTCTACAAAAAGTCCCGAGACATTGTTGGTGAAGAGATTAAGAAATTTGAGTTGTGTTACCCCTGCGGACTGCAGTCACCTATCTCCGTTTTCTCAAGATTGGCCAGAATAAGAACACATCAGCTGCAATTACTAGTAATGCAGCTATTAGTAGACCCCAGGGATATCCATACTGCAGTAGAGCGATAACCAAAGCAACAAACCCGAGGAAGAGCGATAGCCGCCTAATCTTAATTTGAAATGCTAATCTCGCTAGCCTGCTAATGAGCCCATTTCTAAACTTATTCTGTAAAAGTATCGAAATAAGGCTAAGTATAAAAAATAATATCACGATACTCATTAATGCTATTCCAACGTAGTCTTCTATGTTTCCCCGCTGGCTCTTCAATGCTACCAGTAATAAACCAATAAGTGCCATTATTGAAGCTATATAAGACATTTTATGATCTTTTTCCACCATGACTCCCTCCTTTGTGCTCGGATTCCTGGCAGATTGAAGATTAGTTAGCTCCTCAACAATATTCCTCAAATAAGTTGCTGTTTCCCTTGCATGTTCTTTTAGTTGATTAAGGCGATAAGTCGCCTGAGATAATGCCTGAAAGTGTTCTTTCAGATTTATCATAGCTAATAATAACTCAGTATTTTCAACGAAATCGTTAAAATTCTCACAAATATATACAGAATTTCTTATAAGCTCTCGTTGATCAGAATTGTTTATGAGTCTTAACTCACCACTTGTTATGGAATAATGCCTAGCTGATATGTTTAATTTTTGGCCCAAAACAGGTATATTCCCTGCTTGGAGATTCTTTTCGATCAAATTAGCAAATAAACTAAGTACACCAATATTTTCTTCGATCTCTTCGATTATTTCTTTGCTTAAATGCTCTCGTGCCTTTTTCTCGTGCTGATATTTTATAATCCTTTCACCACCGAACCACAATAGAAAAGATAGTATTACACCTGCGAAAGTTGCTAAAAATTGCTCTAGCATAAATAACCTACCTGCATAATTAGCTAGTGTCCCGAATGTGGTGGAAAAAGGAATCGGCATATCCTACCCTATAGGAAAGCCAAATAAAAACAAAGGAGGATATACCGATGGAGAAAGGATACCATAAGGGACA
>VGNX01000015.1 GCA_016865855.1 Chloroflexota bacterium
GATAGCGTTCTCGCACTGCCTCGGTATATTCTTGTATGCTGCCTCGTGTCATGTTTGCCTCCTCTGGGTAACACTATTTTTGAGGCAACGATACCACTTTCGGTAACAATAATTATGAGGCAATTCGTGAGCTTGACCCAAACGATATCATGTGTTAAGCTGAGCTACGAATTTTCTAGGCAAATGACATGTGACCTTGATTGCCGGCAACCTGAGAGTAGGCCGGGCTCTTCCCAATTAACTATTCCTTGAGAGAACTAAATGAAGCGGCATCAAATCAGGCAACAGAAATGGTCTGGTTTCCCACAGATAAGTCCAGATGTTATTGAACGGATTGCGCAATGGGAAGTAGCTGACCTCGCTGAGGTGCCTAAAGGCGGATCGCAGGCCATGCAAGAGGAGATCCTGGCGGAGTTACATGACCTGCTCCAAGAGAGACCTGATTTGGCCGACTTGGTAGTTCGTGGGATTGAGGCTGGGCTGCGACCTGTTGATAGCTATGTCAGAGATTTCTCCGAGGCAGAAGTCCAGGATTTCTGGGCTGGCACTGTCCGCTTTCTTAAGGCGAGCATGATTCGCTTCGCTATCTTACTGCTTCAGACCATTGAGCAGGCTAGAACAGCTAGCGAGGACAAAACAGATGGCAATGGATGAAATCACCCTGAGTATTGATGGGCAGGAAGTAAAAACCAAAGCTGGGACAACTGTTCTTCGAGCGGGGCAGAAAGCTGGTATCTATATTCCAGCACTTTGCGACCATCCTGACCTGAAGCCGACAGGCCAGTGTGGCCTGTGCGTGGTCGAGGTCGAAGCTAGAGATGAGCTTCCTTTAGCCTGCGTAACAGAGGTGGCTGAGGGCATGGTGGTAAGAACCGATACGGCGGCAGTACAAAGGCAACGGCAAGAGGTGCTAGAACAGATTCTGACGGAGCATCCCCATGCCTGTCTTGAATGTTGGCGCAAGGAAAGATGCGAGCCCTTCGACATCTGTCTTCGCAACGTTGCCGTGAGTCAGCATTGTGTCACTTGCCCCAAGAATGGCCACTGCGAGCTGCAAAGGGTAGTTGACTACGTCGGCGTGAGCGACAATATTCCCTACCGCTCCAAGGGGTATGTTATCGAAAGGGATAACCCCTTCTATGATCGTGATTACAACCTGTGCATTGTGTGTGGTCGTTGTGTCCGCATGTGCCGGGATGTAAGGGGCGTGGGGGTCTACGCTTTCGACGATGAGGAACACCCCACCAAGGTTCTCACAGTCAAGGGCGGCTCCGTTAAGGACTCAGGGTGTAAGTTCTGCTTTGCCTGTGTCGAGGTATGCCCAACTGGTGCTATCATGGACCGGGAGGCACGAGAAAAGGTGTGTGTTGACCGCGAGGCCTACATAGTTCCCTGTAGCCATGCCTGTCCGGCCCACATAGATATTCCCAGGTATGTCCACTACGCTGCTCAAGGCAGATACAGCGAGGCATTGGCCGTGGTCCGTGAGAAAGTTCCCTTTCCTGGATCCCTAGGTCGGGTTTGCATCCACCCCTGTGAAGCAGCCTGCCGCCGTGGTCAACTGAATGACCCCATCGCCATCAAATATCTGAAACGCATCGCCTTTGACCGAGGCGATGAGCGTTGGAAGCTGAACTCCAAGGTGGCGAGGCCTACCGGCAAGCGGGTTGCTATCGTAGGTGCTGGCCCCGCAGGGCTCACCGCCGGGTATTATCTGGCAAAGAGCGGGCATTCGGTTACCGTATTTGAAGCACTCCCTGAGCCTGGAGGTATGATGAGGGTAGGCATCCCTGAATACCGCCTCCCCAGGCATGTCCTCAACAGTGAGATCCGGGATATCCAAGAGGCTGGGGTAGATATAAGGACCAGCACCAGAATCGAGTCTATAGGCTCGCTTATGGAGCAAAACTATGATGCTGTTCTCCTGGCCGTTGGGGCTCACCAGGGCACCAGGATGGAAATAGAAGGCGAGGAGCTTCCAGGAGTGATGGATGGTGCCTTGTTTCTGAGGGAGGTAAATTTGGGCAGAGAGGTCGCGCTGGGCAATCGAGTTGCGGTAATCGGGGGGGGAAATTCTGCTATTGATAGCGCTCGGGTAGCACACCGCCTAGGTGCTAAGGAGGTAACTATCATCTACCGCCGGACTCGTGCTGAGATGCCGGCCAGCGCCGAAGAGGTAGAGGAGGCACTCCACGAGGGCATTTCAATCGTGTTTCTAGCAGCGCCTTCCAAGATAACTGAGCAGAACGGAGTGCTGGAGCTGGAGTGCATTCGGATGAGGCTGGGTGAGCCCGATGCCAGCGGCCGGCGCCGACCGGAGCCGATCATTGGCAGCGAGTTCACCCAAGAGTGTGACTCTGTAATAGTAGCTATTGGGCAAGTTCCGGAGATCCCATCGCAGTTTGGTGTGAGGATAGGTAGAGGCAATACCTTGCAGATAGATAACGAGATGCTCCAGACCAGTAGGGAGGGTGTATTCGCCGCAGGCGATGCTGTTACCGGTCCAGCTTCGGTGATCGAGGCCATCGCTGCCGGCCGACAAGCAGCAAGCTCCGTAGATAGGTATCTTGGTGGCAGCGGAGTTATTGACGAGACTCTGATTCTGGCAGAGGAGGATCGGGGATGGCTGGGCAAGGACGAGGACTTTTCTGATAAGCGACGGGTAGAGATGCTTTGCTTAGCTGTGAAGCAGCGCCGCGGCAACTTTGCTGAGGTTGAGCTTGGTTTCACCGATGAGATAGCAGTTGAGGAAGCCGGACGCTGCTTCAGGTGCGATCTGAGGCTCCAGATTACTCCGGTGGTACTGGCGCCCATCGTACCTCGATCAAGTAAGGTTCTTTCTGCGACTTAGGGGAGTCGGCGCCCAACCCATAGTGGATGCTTTCTGCTATTTCCGAGACAAGTATAACGGCACATCCTTAACTTTTGCAGCCCAGATGATGACTGCAAATCATTGTTTCCTTCCCACAGCTTGGTGGACAGATGCATGCCTTGCCTCATCAGGATGGCTGGCTAGTCACATTGCGGGCCCAGTCACACTTCGCATTAGCAACTACTTGCAACAACCCTTTGGATTATGCTATATTTTTCTTAAATATGAGTTGCGGTCAGGCGCTTAAGGGGATGGGCTATCGGCTGACGCCGCAGCGGATGATGGTGGTTGAAGCTCTACATGGTGCTGATAAGCATGTTAGTGCTGAGGAGATTTATGCTCAAGTCCGCGCCAGGTATCCTTACGTCAATATTTCTACGGTTTACCGGACATTGGAATTGCTGAAGGAACTTGGGCTGGTTACCGAGATCGCTTTAAGAGACGGATGTGTCCGCTTCCATCCTGTGGAAAAGGGACATCACCATCATCTTGTGTGCCAGAAGTGCAGTAGGATAATCGATTTGCCTGAGTCGGCACTAAATTCTTTGGAAGAGATTTTGCTAGATGACTATCAGGTTAAAGCAGATTTGAAGCACATGGCTGTTTTTGGTCTGTGTCCTGAGTGCCAAAATGAGGCTTGAGGCTTTGAAAAAATTTTATTTTTGACCATTAGTGCAATTAGTTGCAGTTGCATTTTGTGGATTAAAATATGATTGAAAGGGGAATCGGATGCATATTCCAGATGGTTTCATCAGTACACCGGTGGCGGCAGCCGGAATTGCAGTGGCTGCTGGCAGCATTGCCTACGCGGTCAAGGCGACGAATAAAAAGATGGGCGAAAAGCAAATACCGCTGATGGGAGTGCTGGCTGCATTTATTTTTGCTGCCCAGATGTTGAACTTTCCTGTGGCCGGGGGTACCTCAGGGCATCTTATCGGTGCCGCTTTAGCTGCTATCTTGCTAGGTCCGTGGGCGGGAGTGCTGATAATGACCTGTGTACTGATAGTACAGAGCCTGATTTTTCAAGATGGTGGCCTCCTCGCTCTAGGGGTCAACATATTCAATATGGGCATTGTCGCTTGCTTTGTAGGTTATTATCTCTATAGAGGTATTGCTTCGCTTTTCCGTAAGCGCAAGTTAGGCATAATGGTCGGCAGTGGTCTGGCTGCTTGGTTTACAGTGGTAATAGCATCAGTTGCTTGTGCGGTTGAGTTGGCAATATCAGGTACTGTGCCCTTGGGCGTCGCCTTGCCGGCGATGGCAGGTATCCATGCTCTTATTGGCATTGGCGAGGGTGTTATAACCGCAGCAGTGCTCGCTTTGGTGCTAGCTACCAGGGCTGATCTGTTGGAACTACAGAAGGCTTGATGGAGGTGAAATCAGAAATGAAATTCAAATGGTGGCATGGAGCTCTGATTCTGGCCTTGCTGTTGGCGATATTGTCTCCCCTGGCTTCTTCGTCGCCAGACGGTCTGGAGAGAGTGGCTGAGGATAAAGGTTTCATCAATGCAGCTCTTGAGCCTTTCTTTGAAATTGTGCCTGACTATGTGATACCCGGCGTGACGAATGAAGCTGTAGCCACAATTCTGGCTGGAATAGTGGGCACTCTTATCCTTTTCGGCATCGGTTATGGACTAGCTAAGTTATTGAGGGCAAAAGGTGAAGCATAGTTTTATTGACGAATATAGCGACTTAGACAGCTTTATCCACAGGCTTGACCCGCGGACCAAGCTCATTGCCAGTCTGGCTTTCATCATAGCGGTGGTATTGACACCGGCTAGCAATTGGCGAGTTTTCGTCTTTTATTTCTGCATTATTGCTGTATTGCTAATCCTTTCCAAGCTGCCGCCGCTTTACGTTCTGAGAAGGTCTCTGGTGATTTTCCCGTTTGTTTTTCTGATCGCTGTCTTTATCCCCTTTTTCAAAGAAGGGGAGATAGCTGGCAGCTATAATATCTGGCTCTGGCAAATCTCGGTAACTTACAGTGGCTTGTTTATTCTGGCGAATGTGATGGTAAAATCTTGGCTCTGTATTTTAGGTCTGATTTTGCTGTCATCGACAACCAGGCTTGCCGACTTGCTAAAAGGCTTGAGGCAATTAGGTGTGCCCAAGGTTATGATATTGATTCTTTCTTTTATGTATCGCTATATTTTTGTCTTGGCAGATGAAGTGATGCGGATGCAGCGAGCGCGAGATAGCCGCAACTTCGGCGGTAGTCGGCTACATCAGATAAGGACTGTTGGTAACATGGCTGGCACCTTATTTATCAGGAGCTATGAGCGAGGTGAGCGGATTTATGCCGCTATGTTAGCCAGAGGTTTTGATGGTCAAATTCGCACGCTGCACAAACTAAGTTTCAGACAGACCGACGCTTATTTCGGTGCAGTCTTTTGTCTCATGCTCATTTTCCCGTGTGTTATCTGGTGGTAGACTGGTAGGTTATGGATAAAGTTATTGAAATCAAAAACCTTTCTTTTACCTATCCTGATGGACGTCAGGGGTTGAAAAACGTTGACTTGAATGTCTACCCTGGTGAGAATGTGGCGGTTATCGGTCCTAATGGCGCTGGGAAATCAACACTCTTGCTTCATTTTAATGGCATCCTCCGTGGCAATAGTACGGTGAAGATTTGCAGATTGCCGGTGGAAGAGAAAAACCTGAAGGAGATAAGGAAAAGAGTTGGCCTCGTATTTCAGGATCCTGAGGACCAGCTTTTCTCACTGAATGTCTTTGATGATGTAGCCTTTGGCCCTATAAACATGGGTTATTCTGAGTTTGAAGTAAAGGAACGTGTAGCTCGAGCTCTGGGGTGGGTAGGGATGGGTGGTTATGAGCAGCGTTCACCCCATCACCTCAGCGTTGGCGAGAAAAAGCGGATTGCCATTGCCACTGTTTTATCTTTAGACCCGGAGATTCTGGTCATTGATGAGCCTACCAGTAACCTCGACCCGAGGAGCAAATGGTCTTTCATTGAGCTATTGAAACAGCTTCCGATGGTCAAAATCATTGCCACTCATGACTTGGAATTGGTAAGGGCTTTGTGCGGTAGGACTGTGGTGATGGATGAAGGCAAGATAGTGGCTGATGGTAATACAGAAGACATCTTGGATGATATTACTTTGCTCAAAGCTCATGGACTAGCCCATTAATAGATTGCCAGGGGTTAGTCTAGCTCTAAGCTTATATCCAAAGCTTTGGCGGAGTGGGTAAGGGCCCCTATTGAGATAAGGTCAACGCCTGTTTCAGCAACTGCTCTAACTCTGTCTAGAGTAATGCCTCCAGATGCTTCGATTAAAGCACGGCCTCTGATTAGCTGGACAGCCTGACGCATATCCTCGAGGCCTATGTTATCCAGCATGATAATATCAGCTCCGGCTTCGGCAGCTTCAACAGCTTCCTGTGGAGTCTTGACTTCAACCTCGATTTTTAGCTTTGGCGATGCTTTTTGGCGGGCTTTGGTCACAATTTCCTTTATACTTAGCCCTTGATGACAAAGTGCTGCCAGGTGGTTGTCCTTAATTAGAATACCATCTCCGAGGTGCATGCGGTGGTTTTTACCGCCGCCAACTCGAACAGCGTACTTTTCCAATGTTCTTAAACCAGGTGTAGTTTTCCTGGTATCAGTGATTTGAACAGGCAGTCCCTTGACGGCTTGGACGTAGCGGGCTGTCTCCGAAGCGATACCGCTGAGACGCTGCAGGAAGTTTAAGGCTATCCGCTCGGCTTTTAGTATGCTGGCGACCCTGCCTTCTATTTTAGTTACTATATCCCCAGGTTTAACCTCAGCCCCATCTTCAATAAGGATAGCTAGCTTTAATTCAGGGTCGGCTTTGAGGAAAACTTGTTTGGCTACCTCGACTCCGGCTAGGATTCCCCTCGCTTTGGCTACGATCGATGCTCTTCCTTGCTGGGCCTTAGGTATTAGCGCCTCGGTAGTCACATCTCCTTGGCCCAGGTCTTCCGCCAGAGCCTGGTCAATAAGTTGTTCAACTTGCGGGGTGTTTGACAATCCCATTTTCCTACTCTGATTTTACCATAGGCGGTGCAAATTACAATAAGCCAAATTGTCTACCCACAGAAAAGTATTTTGATAATGAGTTTAGGCACGTTTGATATCGGGGCTCTTTGCGTGTGCGGTCGCAGAATAACCGTCACCGGTTAACTACTTCGTTTTCGACTTTTGTCCCAACGCTCCCTGCAAAGCATTTCCACGATTCCATTTCAACAACGCGGTAAACCTCGCGTAACGGAGTACCTCGTTCCAGCGCAATTCGGCGACAATCTTCGTATTCCGGTGACATACTTAATATCTCTCCTGAGAAACGTTTAACTTTCACCTCCACTCGACCTAAACTAGACTCAAATTCGAGTATATCTCGTTCAGCGGTATGCCGACAAATTGGCCTCACCCTAATGCCCAAGGTCGATGTCTCACGCATCATCGTCTCGGTTAGGTTAAATTCGGCATATCTGGGAGCAAGAACACTTACCATTGTAGCTGGGCGGTTTTTCTTCATTTGTATAGGGGTGTACCATACATCCACAGCTCCTTCCTTGAACAATTTATCCATAAGGTAACCGTAGATTTCTGGATTCATGTCATCGATGTTCGTCTCGAGCAAGATTAATTCTTCATTATTTGCAAGGACTGTTTCTTCACCAACCCAAAGGCGCAGCACATTTGGCCAGGCACCAAAGTCTTTCTCCCCGGCCCCGTAGCCCACATTCTCCAAAATAATGCTAGGTCTCCTGAAGTTTGCCAATGAGGTGATTATTGCAGCACCTGTAGGCGTGACCAGCTCCGCCTCCGATATCAATGGATTTGTAAAATCAGTAACAGGGGCTTGGACCATTGCTATAAGTTCCAACGTGGCTGGTGCTGGCACTGGGAGGATTCCATGTGCTGTAGATACTTTGCCACCTCCTAAAGGCAACGGTGAAGAATAGAATTGTTCAATCCCAAGGATACTAAAGCCGATAACCACTCCCATGATATCAACAATAGAATCTATCCCACCCAGCTCGTGAAAATGAACCTCGTCTAGAGGACTGCCATGGATTTTAGACTCAACTTGTCCAAGGCGCTGAAAAATTGTGACGCCTCTTTCTTTCACCTCTGTAGATAGATCACTAGCCTCGATAATCTCTAGTATATCCGATAAGGAACGCTCGGGCAATACCTCATCTTCATCAATAATTACCTTGACTCTAGTAGCTGCAATTGAGGCGCGCTTTGTTTTCTCCACCACAAGATGGTAGCCTTCGAGTGGAATACTATTCAAGCCAGCTTTCAACGCTGGCTCTGATAATCCGACGTCAAGCAATGCTCCTAAGATCATATCGCCACTACAACCAGAAAAACAATCAAAATAGGCTATCTTCGACACCTCGTTACCTCTTCTGTTTTCTTTCCAAAACTGCCTCATTCATGCTTCCACATCTATACCCCGTAAGGTCAAGAGTGACATAGGTATAGCCAATAGCTTTAAGTCGTTTGACCACCTCATGGCGATGACGATTGTCTAAAAATAACGACATACTGTCCTCATCAACTTCAATGCGGGCAATATTACCATGGTGCCGTAGACGGAGCTGGCGTATGCCCAGGTTTTTCAGATGTGCTTCGCCCTCGGCTATCTTTACTAGAACGTCTTGGGTGACCGGAGTTCCATAGGGAAGGCGCGAGGCTAGGCAGGCCATAGCTGGTTTATCCCAAGTAAGCAACCCCTTTTTCTGGGAGAGCGTTCGAATCTCTTCCTTAGTGAAGCCAACTTCACACAGTGGACTGCGGATGCCTAACTCGACCGCGGCTCTTCTGCCGGGACGATAATCACCCAGATCATCATAATTGGAACCATCAGCCACCCAGGCTAGGTTTTCAGCAGAAGCGATTTCACATAACTTCTGAAACAGCTCCCGCTTACAATAATAGCAGCGTTCTACAGTGTTGGCTGTAAAATAGGGATTGTCGATCTCCTTGGTTTCAATTTCTAAGTAGCGAAAACCCAAATCCTTGGCAACGGCTCGGGCTGCGTCAAGCTCTTCCTGTGGATAACTAGGAGAACGGGCTGTAACAACTAAAGCGTGCTGCCCGAGCACCTCAGTAGCAATGGAGGCAAGTAAGGTGCTATCCACCCCACCGGAATAGGCTATGACGACTGAACCCATTTCCGAAAGGACTTCTTTCAAATGCCCTAGTTTATTGTCCACATCTACTCGTGATCTAATCACTGCCGATTGATCAGCCCTGCCAGATATCCGGCACCAAAGCCATTGTCTATGTTTACTACCGCTACTCCAGGAGCGCAACTATTGAGCATTGTCAGCAGTGGAGCTAATCCCCCAAAATTTGCTCCATAGCCAACACTGGTAGGCACAGCTATAACAGGTGCTGAAACGAGACCACCTATGACACTGGGCAATGCTCCCTCCATTCCTGCTACTGCAATTACAACTCGAGCCTCTCGCAGTTGCGGCAAGTTATCCAGAAGTCGATGGATGCCAGCCACACCTACGTCATAGACTCTCCCCACATTATTGCCCATTAACTCTGCAGTTATCACCGCCTCCTCAGCTACAGGAATGTCGGCAGTACCACCGGTCGAAACGACGATGCCAGGCCGAGCAACAGCCCCTTTAGTTCGGTTAACGACTATAGCCCTGGCCATGGGGTTGTACGTTGCATCCTGGATTTTTTGTTGGACCGCTAGATAAGCCTCCTCACTTGCGTGAGTAATCAGTACCCGATCGGATCGAGCTGCCAGATGTTCTGCAATAGTCACCAACTGTTCTATTGCTTTTCCTCGGCCCCATATTACTTCGGGGAAACCAGTACGTAGATTGCGATGGTGGTCAATCTTGGCACACACCAAATCTTCATAAGGAAGTATGCTTAGTTCCTTCATAGCATCATATGAAGATAGCTCACCAGACTTCACCCCTTCGAGTAATTGAAATAACCAGTTCTCGCTAACAGTCAAATTTCTCACCTCAGTCTGTCTTGATAGTCGGTTTCTGGTCACGGAATCGCTCCTTAGCCATGTCCACATATGAAGTCATTACGATAGCACCCATTACACAACCCCCAGTGCATTTACCACACCCTGTGCAGGACTCTGTTTCATACAGCCAAGGGACAAAAATGCCCGGGACATTGGTTTCAGTCATCACCAGAATGCCTTGGGGACAGCGATTGACACAATCGGCACACCCCTCGCAGTTAACAGGTATCACCCAAGGCAGCTCCTTCGGAGGACGCTTGGGTTTAACTTTTTTTCTTGTTGGTGGTGCTGTGGTCTCATTTGCTCTTTCACTCTGATTCGTGTCACTCACATTTGTTGGCATACCATTAGCTACCCTTGTCAGCCTCTATTTTTGCTTAAAGCAATCTAGCAGTTATTTTATCCTCAAGCTGTTCTTGCCATAGACCACCAAGAATGGCTTCGAGTCTAATAGCAGATATGTTGACCCCCAATTCGCTCTTGAGCCTACTTTTCAAGTCTATAATTGAGCTACGTTCCAGCTTGACTGAATATGGGCACCCCTCACAACTTAAAACTTTGGCAACACATTCGCTGTGTAAGGTTTGTCTGCCTACTTGTATTTCTACTTTCTTTCTCACAAGTAGGCTCTGCTGAGCGACGTGAGTAGATGCCAGTATATGATAGCCACCTACTGAAAGCTCTCGCTGAAGATATTGATTGACTTTCTCTATGTTTGCTTCGGGGCAATCAATAAGGAAAACATATCCGGCTCGGTTCTTTTTAGTTAGGGTTGGTATAACCTGCACATTATCTGCCCCTGCATTCATCAGAGCCGTCACAGCCTCGCCCACCACCTCTCCTGAGATATCGTCAACCTGAAGCAACAGGAGATTGTGTCTATGTTTTTCCATAAGACTATTTGGGTTAGCTACTATAGGGCTAAAAGTCTAGTCCTTTCATTATGTCTTCCGTCATTCTAGCTGCCAATTCAAGCGAATCTGTTGGTATGGCTATACGATACCGACAAGCATCTGTAACTTTCTCAGCCGCTTCCTTATGACCCATCCCTAAAGCAGTAGCCATGCAGGCACAAACTAACATATCAACATTGCAGGCCCCTGAATTGATGAGGTCAGTAACTCCGAGGCAAACAGCCTGTAAACCCGGTAAGTTCTCCATATCAGGCTCCATTATGATCTTAGGCACCCACTTACTCATGAAGTTCTCAAACTTGTATACCTTGCCGTCCACCTTTACTTCCACATCCAACTCAGGATCAAAAGCGAAGTACCGCTGGGCTATCTTAGCTTTGCGGCGGCCAGAGCCGGGATGGATATTGGTAAACCGTATATATTCGATCTTCTTGTTCAGGATCCTGCTCATCACCCTTGCGGTGCCCTCTTCTGTAATACGGGTGTGTTTATCCTCCACATCCCTAACTAGTTCCTCAAGGGATTTTCCGTTTTTGAGCTGCTCATAAGCATATTTTGCGTGTTTAGTAACGTAGTTGGTCAACACTGGCTCAGTAGCCCTGATGATTATGTCAGTAACCGGACCTCTTTCCTCATATTGGGCTCTGTGGGCTAATATATTAATGGCGAGGGGAGCATCTTCATTTTGGAAATAACCATCAGTATATGCCCGAAGGGCGGTCATACACTCCTCTTCGTTCATTCCTTTAGACAAATAACGGACAATCAGAGGCGCAGCCGTGACCCAGTGGTGGAGGGGTAGCATAATGGGACCGCCTGACCTGCCCACACCAAACATAGGACCTTCTTCGATAATGGAATAGATTTCGTTGAACATTATCATGCCTACTACTGTTGGTGTACCAATGTCCTTAAGGATAAGCCCTGTATCACCTACTAGCTTCGCTGTGTTTATCTCTTCTCGGGTTCCCCGAACATGGAGGACTTCGGGCATTTTTAGCTCATCGACAGCAGCCCTGCCACAGATATCTGGAGACCGGACCTTTAGATAGGGACCATATTGCTCACCAACGTAAGTATCTGGATGGATGATCTCTAAAGTTGCTGCGGCAGCAAAGATAGCTGACTCCCACCGGTTAGGTCTTATTCCGACAGACTCAAAAGCTCGCATCATTGCCTGAGCACCTATTCTGGTTAGCCTATCAGCCAGTGCAGGAAAGAGATGATCCTCGCCCAACGATGTATGCCCTAAAAAGGGGCTGCCAGCCAGACCTGGGGGCAGCAGATTAGCATCGTAGGGAGCTATCCTTTCCTTTTGGAGTGCTTCATAAATAGCCGAAACCGCTGGCCAGGCAGAGATTTTGTTATTGGTCTTCTCAGAGGGTAAATCTGATACTCTGCCCGGTGGAGCCCCGGCTGCCATTCGAGCCACAGCGCCAAGTTTCCTATTAGGGCACGGAATTCCACAGCTTACATTGACTCCTGCCCAGTATAATAATGCGGCGGTTACGAGAGCTGCATTGGCAGGGTCAGCCCCACACTGAACAAGCCTTCGGACAACCTTTCGGGCAACGTCATCAACGTCGGTCTCTCGGGTATTGACTGTTCCCAAAGCCATTTTTTTCCCTACCATTTCCTTAACAAGGACGTTTGCCGCTCCGTAGACCCCAATATTAAATGATCCCCAGCCCCCGACATTGGCTTCTAATTTCTCGGTAGTGCGGTAATCTGGATTACAGGTTATCGCTCTGAATACTGCCATTATCTCCCTTTCCATTTTAGCAACCTCCTTGATATAGGCTAATAGATCTACCAGACCTGTTCCTCTGGCGGCGTCGCAAACTCACCGGCCAGCCTCTTCTCAGTCTGATAGCGATAAATCCCTATGCAGGCGACAATCCAAGTAGCTGTGTACACTGCCACAGTGGCATAGGTCGGGGCTACCATGTAGTTAGCGGAAAACATCCCCGCTACCACGGCAATGGCTCCTAGAATAATGCCGGCAATGTTCATCCATAGTACCGCTCGCTTGATCCTGCCCACGACCTTGTCCAGGATTATCTCCTCCACTTTGTCAAAAGTCCAATATATGAAGAGAGTGGCCAGAAAAGCTGCAATTCCCACCAAGAGAAGGACAGCCGATGGTAGAACACCTACCAGAGCGAGAACCCAGCTGATAATGGCAGCAGCAATAGCACCGATCCCCAGCCATAATACATAGCGGCTGTGTTTTCCCATGCCCCAAACGCCTAGAAGGCATCCCAACCAGAGGATAATAGCACCGAGGTATGTCACCACCGGAGTTCTGAAAAGAGCGAAACCAAAGAGGGGAGTTTCACTACCGGCAAGAGCGCTCACCCAACTGGGGAGCCACAAACCTAAGATAGCCAAGCTTGCGCCGATCCAGAGAAGAGTCACTACCAGAGGCTTACGTTCAGCATATCGAGATTTTGTGACGATAACGGGAGACATATCCCTCACTCTCCTTTTTCGTATTTGACTATACTTCTATGTTCTGTGTTTCTTGATAAGTTCGCGCCACCTTACCCCGATGACTACTTAGGCGGCTCTAGATCTTTCCACCGGCTCTCATCATAGGCTTTCATCTTTTCATAGCCCATGGTATCCATACGGTGACCAGCTTCAGGCCCAGGCTTGGTACAATATATCTCGCTTACCTCCACTACCAGGTTCTGACCTTCCAAACGCCCGTGTCCTTTGAATTGATAGGGGGCACGTACTACACCCAACTGACCCGGACCGATGGCAACCCAAGGATTTTTCGCTATGTTGTCTTTTATCTGCTTCACCTGAGCGTCAGTAAGGGAAAAAGTTACTATATTGTCCTTGACCTGGCAGTTGTAAGTAACAGTCACTGTGGGGGAACCATCCTTGGTAGCAGTAGCGATGTGAGCTCCGAGACCTTCAAGCCAATTCTTCATCCTTGGTGTCAATGATACTGCAGACATACTCTTTACCTCCTTAACCAGCCAAAATAAATGTCGTGCCTAGAGGACCTTCTTACCCGCCTCATCCGGGTTCCAACTATAAACCTCGTCAACTTTTAAGGTGATGACCCCCCTTTGAACCAACTTGGGCGGCCTGATATCAGGCGGCACCTCATCGGGAGGCTCCTTTTCTGCCCAGTTGCCCCACTCAGCAAGAACGTCACCAGCGCGCAATCCTTGCCACAACATGTTGTCGGGATGGCCATGTTGAATTATGGTGCATGGACCACGAAACACCCAAGTATGTTCTTTGGCTGGGTGAGCCACGGAGATGGCCCCGATTTCGTTCTCATTAAGGTTAACCTTAGTCTTTTGGGCGAACATATCAGCAATAAGTATGTATTCGTCCTTAAAATGAACTATAAAGCGCTCGCCCACGATGTTTGGCTTGCCATCTGCGCTGCACGTGGTAAGATGCACCACAGCCCCACCCTTTCCCACGATCTTAAGAACCTGTTTCATTTCATCAGTTAGTTTTGCCATGCTCCTCCCTCCTTATTGTATTTGCAAACTGAAAATTACATAGACAGGCTGTTCCCTAGTCACCACCTCCTTCATCGCAGCTTCTACTAAAAGAGCCAGAGTTAGGTTCGGAGACTCACGTTTTACTAACCTGACCTAATGCTGGGATAAGCGCATGTCTTTCCGGGTCCAGGCTAGATTGACGAACTCGCTCTCCACATTCTCGAACAAATGCAGCACCTGGTGGTTTTCCGTACTCAAGACATGTCACGCGCAGATTTTCCCAACCCCAAAAGAAACAAACCACCAGAATGAACAAACAACAATCCCCTCGCCACTAATTTATAATAACCTAACGCCTAGTGCTATCACCCAAAGTAGTGAATTTTTCTACCCTATTCAGGTGACTCGGGACTCACATTCCTAGATGAGGCGACTGATGGGATCGAAGAGGAGCTAAGGAGAAGCGGAGCAGGACATTTTCAGAGGAAACATTTTACTATAGTAATCTCTGACGCACAGCGACTGTGCTAGCTTGGGCACGGTGTCCGACACTTAGTTTCCTAAATATGTCTCTGATATGAGTTTTCACAGTTTCTTTAGAAATACAAAGAGAAGAGGCGATCTGTTTGTTTGTCTTGCCTTCGGCCAACAGTTTGAGCACTTCAACTTGTCGTCTAGTCAGGTGGTATTTGAAAACACCGTTGCCATGATCAGTACTCTTAATGCCTTCTCTGTGAACTGCACTAAGAATGCGGTGCACTACTTCTGGGTGCATATACGATTTGCCCAAACAGGCTTCTCTCATAGATTTGACCAAGTCTTCACGGGAGCCGCTCTTCAAAACATACCCCGCTGCCCCAGCTTTAATTGCATCTATGATATATTCGTCGTAGTCATACATTGTCAGCATAACAATCGCTATTTGGGGCATTTGTTGCTTTATTCGTTTGACGACTTCAATTCCGTTTTCACCAGGCATCCTAATATCCATAAGGATAACGTCGGGCATTAGAGAAGCAGCTTTCTCAAAGGCCTCGCCACTATCGCCTGCTTCTCCAACAACATGTATGTCGTCATCTAGCTCCAGCATAGTGCGCAATCCTTGGCGCACCAAGGTGTGGTCATCGACAATTAGTACTTTCAATGCATGTAAACCATCCCACTTAGTGGAGTCTACTCAAAAGGTACGTTAACGACGATTTCCGTCCCACTACCGTGCTGACTATTCATATCTATTGAACCTCCAAGCAAGCTCGCTCGCTCTACCATACCCAATAACCCCAGATTCTGCCGTGTTGCCGCAAGAGAAAGAACTTCTTGTGAATCAAAGCCCACCCCATTATCCGTTAACCTTACCACTAGGTTTCGTAAGCCGTATTCAAACATTAACTCTACCATAGAAGCCCTGGCATGTCTCTTTACATTAATCAAAGCTTCTTCAATTATGCGATAAAGAGCTACCTCAGCCGAAGCTGGTAATCTTCTTGCTGCTCCCTTTATGGTAATCTTTGCCCTGACTTTGCTATCACGACGAAAATCACGAAGCAACTTTCTTAATGCAGGTATTACTCCTAAGTCGTCAAGCAATGGAGGCCTCATATCTACTAGCAGACTCTTGATATCCATTATGCATCTATCAAGTGCTAACTTCAGCTGGCCTAGCTCCTCACATGCCCGAGCTTGTTTAAGTTGTAGAAGATGTTCAACGGTCTCGAGGCGATAATGGAGATTGATCAAAGCTTGCAAAGGCCCATCATGTAGTTCTAGAGCTAATCTTTTCCTTTCCTCTTCTTGCGCTTGTATGATTTTATGGGCATCAAAGCGAACGCGCGCGTGCTCGTTTACCGAAGCCACCGCTTCTGGGGTGTAGATAATACCATCCGCCTGTGCACTTTCTCCGTCATTTTCCAAGTATACACACACCTCACATTGAGATTCCCCTAAGCCTATTCGCTTGCGCAGTGATACTTTGCCGAAACCAAAATTAAGGGCAGCAATTCCGCCGAATACGCCAGAGGTAATCATACATAGGTTTGACGCCCTGGTTATAATGTTACCAAACGGACAGGTATTTGCTGCCACCACCACTTTATTACTTGTCTTCTCTACTAGATAGAAATCGCCACCAATACTTTGTTTCAGATTTACCACTAAAGCCGCATATTGTTCAAGGTTTAAGAAACCACTAAGTTTATGAAATCTCTTAAACTTTTCGTCGATAATCTGTCCCATCTGCATGCCGGTCGCTACGATATACTCACGACCCAAGTGATTACCAAAAAGAAAATCGGTAAGCTTTGAAAAGTGAGTAATTACCTCAAGCATAAAGCTCTCTCTATCTAAATAATCAGAGTCACTTTCTTGCAAATAGGTTGTTTTTGCTTCTGAGCTGAGTTGCAAATAAGTCTCCTAACGAATATTTACAAACCTGGCGCAGCACATAACTTACATATTATAAGGAAGTCAGGAATCTAATTCAATGGACGTCTTAACAACAATCCATCGTTCTGTTTGGGAAGAGACAAGAAGTTGTTGCAAGGCTGGAATAAGGTGCTTCTTCTCAAACAGAAGTTCGGTATCCTTCCAATACGGGCTACCGAGTTGGATTCGGACTAAAGATTCGTTCTCCTAACAATCGGCCAGAAAGCTATGTATTTGGGTTTCTCCTTATCTCCCGGATGACCGTTTCGACACAGGTGGGGATTGCCTGTGTGACTTCAGGCGTACATTTCTCACTGAATGTGCTTACATCTGACGCCTCGATGGCGAAGATAATGATTTCCTGAGGCAAGGGAAGGCCTAGTTTTTTGCCAAGCTCAAGGGCGGTAGTTAAGTTAACATCGTGTGGTGAGGTTGTGTGTCGAGTGGTATCAAACGCTTCTGGATCGAGCTGGTAAATCTGACCTGCCTTTCCATCTACTGTCTGAATGGCATCAATGATGATGGCTCTGTCATAGCCAACCAGCAGGTCTAGCAGGCTTAGACCGGCCACGCTGGTTTCCATAACGGTTAGGTCTGATTGATCGACCCTTCTCTTGAGTTCAGCGGCAACACTTAGGCCCACTCCGTCATCGCTGAGGAGTGAATTGCCCATCCCCAATATTAATGTCTTCGTTTTTCCATCCACTTATGTAAATGCAGTTATTCCTTACTTGCTATACACAGAGGCTAACGGCTTAATTTTTCTATGACCTCTCCCTTGCTGTTGTAGATAACTACCTCCATTGGTGCCTGTCCGGGGAGAGTATGGGTAGCACAGGCGAGGCAAAGATCATAGGGGCGCCAGGCCATCTCAATGCGGTTTAGCAGCCCTTCGGTTATTTTCTTACCCGGTTTGATGAGTGCCATCGCTGCTTTCTTAACTGACATATTTACAGCAGCAGCATTGTTCACTGTAGCCACAATTAAGTTAGCTTTCTTGATAATACCTTTCTCATCAGTAATATAATGATGAGTTAAGGTACCTCTGGGGGCTTCGACAATGCCAACCCCTTCGTCCGGCGTAGCTGTGGGGATGGTGCGAATGTTAGGGCTGGTGATTTCAGGGTCTTTGCTGAGCTCCAGCAATCTTTCAGCAGCGTAGAGGAGTTCAACGAGACGTGCCCAGTGAGTTGCTAAGGTATGGTGAACTGGCTTGCCACCCAGTGTAGAGTAGAATCTCTCGTACTGTTCTTGGGCTAGAGGAGTCGCCATGCCATTGGCAGCATTAAGTCGGGAGAGAGGAGTTGCTCGGAAAACGCCGCTATCCTTGCCGTCGACAAAACCTTTCCAACCGACCTTCTTGAGGTAAGGGAATTTCATATAGCTCCAGGGCTCCACATGTTCAGCAACGTGGTCGAGGTATTCTCTTGGTGCATACTTGGCAAATTCTTTACCGTCAGGGTCAACCACTCTAACTTTGCCATCATAGAAATTGACCCTGTTCTTTTCGTCAACCAGACCCATGTAGTAGGTGCGGTGAGTATAAGCGTCACTAACAATCATATCAACATATTCTTTGTTTTTGAGGACGATATCATCGAAGACTTTCAGAGAAAGCTTAGCAAATTCTACTGCCTCTTTGGCTATTTGCTCAATCTCTTTCCTTTCCTCTTCATTAAGCCCCTTGCTGACACCGCCGGGCAACCCGAAGACGGGATGCACGGCTCTACCGCCAAGCATGTGGATGATGTGGTGATTTTTTATCCGGGTGTTAATTACGGCTCCGCCTAATTCCAGGCCGACTTTGGCGATGACCCCCAGAATATTCCGCTCAGCTACGGGAGCTTCTGGCCCCATGACGAAGTCAGGTCCGGCCAGGATATAGAAATGGGTGGTATGGTCGGTAACATAGAAGGTACTGTAAAAGAGTTCGCGGAGTTTCTTAGCCGGGCTTGGTGGGTCGACATGGAACAGGTCATCCAGGCATTTAGTTGATGCCATGTGGTGAGCTTCAGGGCAGACGCCGCAGATTCTCTGCGTTATCTGGGGCATATCCTCGGCTAACCGCCCTTCAGAGAACTTTTCGAAGCCCCTCAGTTCCGGGACTTGAAAGTAGGTATTCTCCACCTCGCCGGCGTCGTTGAGGAATATCTCTATCTTGCCGTGGCCTTCAAGCCTGGTAATAGGGTCTATGGTTATTTTTTTCATTTTATTCTTGCCCTCCTTAATAGCGAATCAGGTAAGCTGTAGCGATAGAAAGTACCCACCGGATCGCGGATACCATCGATAATTCTCTGGATTTCGTCAGGGTCGTTGGAGTCAATCACCGAGGATACCGCGCTCAGGAAGTGAGCCCCTTGGTCGATTACTCCATCTACTGGCCCGTAGCAGCCGGTACAAGGCATATTTGCCTGTGGACAGGGTGCCTCGCAACCACCACGGGTGGCGATGCCGGCACACAGCAGGCCTTGCTCCAGCAGACAGATTTCTGGTTCCGGGATGATTTCGAAGGTTCTGTAGAATTTCTTAACTTTTTTCACGTCTCTCTTCCGCGGGCAGTCGTCACAGACGGCTTTGGCATTATGGCTAATCACTGTCCCCTTGGGGGGTAATTTGCCTTCAATCAGGGCTTCCAAAGCCAGCCAGGTTGTCCTGGCTTCGGGGGGACAACCGGGGATGGTATAGTCCACATCCACTGTCTGGCCGAGAGTCTTGACTGTATCATAGAACTCGGGAAGGGTGAGTTCGCCTTCAGGCACCTTGTATTTTGTTTGTGGTAAGATTTTATCCTTGTTATCTGTTGATGGTGTTTCTAGGTAAGCTCGTTCAAAAATCAGTTCCCTGTTGAACATGTTGCCCAGACCGGGAATACCGCCCCCATAGGCGCAGGCACCATAGGCAATCATCACTTTGGACTTCTCTCGGAGCATCTTGGCCATATGTTCCTGTTCTGAGGTTCTAACGGCGCCGTTAAACAGGCAGACATCTATGCTCTTCTCGGGCATAGCTTCAACGTCTTTGTATTTGACATCGATGGCTACCGGCCAGAAAACGATGTCGGCAACCTCGGCTAGCTTGAGGATTTTGTCGCCAATCTGGAGCTGAGCAATTTCACAGCCGCCGCAACTTGATGCCCAGTAAAGAGCCAATTTGAGTTTAGCCATGTTTTGCCTCCTTGGAGTTGTTTTTAAAGGGACCTAGAGCTCTAACTTTCGCGGTCATATCGTCAACTATGGAGACAAAGCGGTCACCTTCGGAAGCTGATACCCAATCGAGACGCACTCGCTCCTTCTCGATGCCCATTTGGGACAGCATTTTCTTGAGCAATGGTATGCGTCGCATCGTCTTATAGTTGCCCTCGGAATAGTGGCAGTCACCGGGATGACAGCCCAAGACCAAAACGCCATCAGCTCCCAGTTCGAACGCTTTGACGACAAAGGTTGGTTCTACCCGACCACTGCACATCACTCTGATGATGCGGACGTTAGGGGAGCATTTCATCCTGGCAGTGCCAGCTAAATCGGCGCCTCGATAGGAACACCAGTTACAACAGAAGCCAACGATTCTTGGTTCGAAGTTCATACTAATACCCCCTCGATTTCTGCCATAATTTCTTCGGTAGTAAAATGTTTATGTGTAATCGCTGCACTTGGGCAGGCGGCGACACAAGTGCCGCAACCTTTGCACAGCGCCTCGTTGATTCGAGATACCTCGTCTTCCTCAATGAAGTCAATAGCGTTGTAAGGACAAAGGAGGTTGCAAATTCGGCAGCCGGAGCACTTCTCTTCATCGATGACGGCTACGGCTGCTTCTAGTTCAACCTTGCCTTTGCTAATTAAGGCTAAAACGCGGGTAGCTGCGGCCGAGGCTTGGGCTACAGTATCAGGTATGTCTTTAGGCCCCTGACAACAACCGGCGATAAAGACACCCTCGGTCATAGTTGCTACCGGGTCGAGTTTAGGATGCCTTTCTATAAAGAAACCATCGGCCCCTTGACTGATGCCAAATAGCTGAGCAACATTCTTGGCATCAGCCCGAGCTTCCAAGGCTATGCACAGGATAACCATGTCAACCGGGACTCGTACAATAGTTCCTAGCAGAGTATCCTCGCCAACGACAATCAGCTTTCCCTTCTCCTCTTCACTCATCGCCCTATCAATAACCTCGGCTGGCTTTCCTCGTATGAAGGTAACCCCTTCGTCAGATAGCCGCTTATAGAATTCTTCATATCCTTTACCGAAGCAGCGCATATCTATATACATCTGGTAAACATCGGCTTTTGTTTTTTCCTTTATGAGGTGAGAATATTTGAGAGCGTACATGCAGCAGACGCGTGAGCAATATTTATGATAATTCTCATCTCGGCTGCCCACGCAGTGGATAATGGCTATGCTTTTTGGCTCCGAGCCGTCTTTCAGAACGATTTTACCGCTGGTGGGGCCTACAGAGTTGCAGATTCTCTCGAACTCAAGGCCTGTGTAGACGTTGGGGAGACGTCCATAACCATACTTGACAATAGGAGTAGGGTCGAAGGGGTCATAACCGGTGGTAACGATTATATTGCCTACCTCTACCTCGACAATTTTATCTTGCTGCTCGAAATCGATAGCTTCTCTCTCGCAAAACTTTTCACAGGCGCGGCATTTGCCTTTGAGGAAATAAACACAACTCTCTTTGTCTATGACGGGGATGTTGGGCACTGCTTGGGGGAATGGGGTGTAGATGGCTTTCCGCTGGCTTAAGCCGAGGTCAAACTCGCTATCTGCTTTCCAGGGACATTTCTCCATGCAGACACCACAGCCATTGCATTTAGATTCGTCCACAAACCGAGCCTTTTTGCGAATCTTGGCTTTGAAGTTGCCGATGAAACCGGAGATTTCCTCCACTTCACTGTAGGTCATCAATTCGATGTTAGGATGAGAGCCTGCGGCGGTCATCTTCGGTGTAAGGATACAGGCGGAACAGTCCAAAGTGGGGAAGGTCTTGTCGAACTGAATCATGTGTCCGCCAATGCTCGGGTCTTTCTCTACCAGATAAACTTTGTGTCCGGCATCAGCGATTTCTAATGCGGCCTGGATACCAGCGATGCCGCCACCAACAATTAAGGTGTTTGCATTGACCGGAACCTCTCTTGTCTCTAAAGGCTGATGGTGGTAAACACGTTTTACAGCGGCACTTACCAGGGCTTTGGCTTTCGCTGTAGCTTCTCCGTGGTCTTCGGTTGTCCAGGAGCAGTGTTCCCGGATGTTTGCCATCTCGAAGAGGTAGGGATTAAGACCAGCTTCTTGAACGGCGTGGCGGAAGGTTGGCTCATGCAGCAGGGGGGAACAGGAAGCAACCACAACCCGGTTAAGCTTTAAATTCTTAATGTCATCCTTAATCATGCTCTGCCCCGGGTCAGAGCACATGAATTTGTATTCGCGGGCGACTGCTACTGCGTCCAGTCCCTTGGCGAATTCAACTACTTGGGGCACATCAACGGTACCGGCGATATTGGACCCGCAGTGGCAAACATAGACACCTATCTTAGGCTTCGCCATTCTTTCCTCCTTTGGTTTATTCTAAGGCCTCTGAGGCCAGTTCTAGAACGTCTTTGATTTCAATTTCGCCAGCCTTATCCATGACCAGTACAGTATCATCGAAATTGAGCATGCAGTAAGGACAGTAGACGGCTAAGGTGCTGGCTCCTGTCTCAAGAGCTTGCTCGAGTCTCAAGTCAGAAAATCTCTCTCCTTTTTTAGTTTCCATCCAGATTCTTCCCATACAACCACCACCACAGCATAAGGAATACTCGCGATTCTCTCGCATCTCAACCAGCTCCAAACCGGGGATACTTGTCAGAACTAACCTAGGCTCATCATACATGCCCTCTCTACGCCCGACACAGCAGGTGTCATGTAAAGTGACCTTTTTATTCACTTCTTTAGTGAATTTCAATTTTCCTTCTTTGATGAGTTGGGCTAGTAGTTGCAAAATATGAACTACCTCGAAATTGCCTCCGAGTTCGGGGTAGTCATTTTTGAAAGCAAGATAGCAGTGCGGAGAGGTGACCAAAATCTTTTTAACGCCAGCTTCGGCAAAAGCCTTAATATTGGTTTGGGCCAGGTTGTGCCACAGACTTTCGGCGCCCCCATTGCGTACACTTTCGCCGCAGCAGACTACATTGCTAGCCGGGATACCGAAGTCTACATTGGCTTTGTTCATGATATAGACCGCTGCCCGGAGAACTCTCTGGATAGCGAGGTCGTAGGCTTGATAACAGCAGGGGAAATACAGGAACTCGGTTCCTTTAGTGAAGGTCTTAACCCCAAGGAATTTTGCCCAGTCCATTCGCTTCTCAGGGGGTTCCCCCAGTGGATTACCCACGCTAGCGATGTTTTTGACTGTAATTCGGAATGATTCGGGGGCCTTGCCTGCGCCCACCTCCATAATGACTCTGCGCATAGCCCTCATAATGTGTGTTACTTGCACATCGCGGGGACACCGTTCGACGCAAGCGTAGCAGTTTGTACATCTCCACAGGTCTTCATCTTCGAAATCAATCTGGCCCATCTGCGTTTTATGAATCAATTTGCGCAGCGTGAAGTCTCTTACCCGGTTCCAGGGACAGACGCCAGTGCACAGACCACATTGATAACATAATTCGAGGGCGTTGCCACCCTCCTCTAAAATGATATCGGTAGTTTCTTTCAATGGTGATATTGCTTCCATAAGTAACCCTTCCTTTCTCTCGATTTTGGAAATCGTTATATGATACAACACATCGATAATTTTTTGCAAGGACAGGCACGAAGATTTTGCCTAGTTCAGGCAAAATTTTTAGGCAGTTTTACGCAGGTCTTTTCTTTTAGGAGAGACGGTTCTGCATTCGCCCTTTTGTCATTGTGAGCGAAACAGTGCCAAATTAGGCGAGGCTGAAATCTAGGGCTAAAAGCGATATTGTTTGAAATTGAGGGCTGTTAAGTAATAGGCGATATCAGCTATTATGGCCAAAAGGTCCAAGCTCTCTTACTTGTTCTGTCATCTCATCTACTATGGAAGCAAAGCGGTCCGCTTCCGAAGCTGAGACCCAGTCTAGCCTTACTCGTTCCTCCTCGATACCAAGCTGAGTTAACATTTTCTTGAGCAATGGTATCCTGCGGGCTTCTTTCACATTACCTTCCAGGTAATGACATTCACCGGGATGTCAGCCGCAGACTAGAACCCCATCTGCCCCCAGTTGAAAAGCCTTGAGGATAAAGGTGGGCTCTACCCGGCCGCTGCACATGACTCTGATTACACGCATATTGGGCGCGTACTTTCTTCGAGATGTACCTGCCAGATCAGCCGCAGCGTAGGAACACCAGTTGCATAAGAATCCGACTATCTTTGGCTCGTAGCTCATACTAGCACTCCTTCTAGTTGCGCCATAATTTGCTCAGTGGTGAAATGCCTGCTGGTGATAGCCCCGCTGGGGCAGGCGGCAGCGCAGGTGCCACAGCCTTTGCATAGGACCTCATTGATAACAGACACCTTCTTGTCATCATTGAAGGAAATCGCATTATAGGGGCAGAGCGAGATACAAGTCTTACACCCAGAACAAAACTCCTCTTCGATAACCGCAGTAGCTGCCTCAATCTCAACACTGCCTTTGCTTATCATGGCCATGACCCGGGCGGCGGCTGCTGAGGCCTGGGCTACCGTATCGGGTATGTCTTTCGGTCCCTGACAGCAACCGGTGACAAAAACGCCATCCGTTGTTGTGGCCACCGGGTCAAGCTTAGGGTGCTTTTCCATGAAGAAGCCATCCTTGCTCCTGCTAATAGAAAATAGTTTAGCCACCTCGCCAGCATCAGCTCTGGGCTCCAGGGCATTACTCAGAATAACCATGTCGACAGGAAGACGCCGTTGCCTGCTGATCAAGGTATCCTCACAAAGAACCACAAGCCTTCCATCTTCCTCGGGATTCTCAGCGACATCGGTAACTTCCCCAGCACGGCCTCGGATGAAGTTTACCCCTTCTTCCTGAAGTCGGTTATAGAATTCTTCGTAGCCCTTGCCGAAACAGCGTAGGTCGATATACAGGTCATAGATCTCAGCGTCGGGTATTTTCTCTCTTATTAGATGGGCGAACTTGAGTGAATACATGCAGCAGACACGCGAGCAATACTCATGATAGTTGAGGTCACGGCTGCCAATACAGTGCAAGATAGCTAGGCTCCGTGGCGCTGAGCCATCTTTGAGCACTATTTTGCCGCCAGTTGGGCCTGAAGCACTGCTCATTCTCTCGAATTGAAAGCCGGTGATGACATTGTCGTATCTCCCATAACCGAAGTGTGACATTGGGGAGGGGTCAAAGGAGTCGAAACCAGTGGCAATTATTATACAGCCGACGTCCAAATCAATTATCTTCTCTGTCTGCTCGAAGTCAATTGCCTTGGCTTCGCAGAACTTTTCGCAGGCACGACATTTGCCTTTGATGAAATAGGTGCAACGCTCCCGGTCAATAACTGGAACGTTTGGCACTGCTTGGGGGAAAGGTGTGTATATAACCTTTCTTTTGCCGATGCCGAGGTCGAATTCGCTATCTGCTTTCATGGGGCATTTATCTTGACAGGTGCCACATCCGGTGCATTTGCTTTCATCCACATAGCGTGGCTTCTTTCTTATTTTGACCTTGAAATTGCCCACATAGCCTGAGACTTCTATAACTTCACTGTAAGTTATCAGCTCGATGCTTTCGTGTGACCTCACCGAGGCCATCTTAGGTGTCAGTATTCAGGCGGAACAGTCTAGAGTGGGAAAAGTTTTATCGAGCTGGGCCATGTGCCCGCCTATAGAAGGCTCCCGCTCCACCAGGTAAACCTTATGGCCAGAATCGGCGATCTCCAGCGCTGCTTGTATGCCAGCGATGCCTCCGCCGACCACCAGGGTGTTTGGGTTGACTGGTACCTCCTTGGTTTCCAGCGGTACGTGGTGTAAAACGCGCCTAACTGCAGCGCTGACCAGCGCCTTGGCTTTCTCAGTCGCCTTTTCTCCATCCTCGTGAACCCAGGAGCAGTGCTCCCGGATGTTTGCCATCTCGAACAGATACGGGTTTAGACCGGCGCTAGCTACAGCTCGCCTGAAGGTTTGTTCGTGTAATCGTGGGGAGCAGGAGGCCACGACAATGCGGTTAAGCCCTAGTTCTTTGATGTCGTTTTTTATCAATTCTTGGCCCGGGTCTGAACAAACGAATTTGTAATCCCGAGCTATAGCTACTGATGGCAGGCTTTTGGCGAACTCAGTTACCTTCTCGACATCAACTGTGGCGGCGATGTTGGCGCCGCAGTGGCAGATATATACACCTATTTTCGGCTCCATTCGGTCCTCCTTATCGTTGCTTGGTATATCTGGCTAACGCTTTCTCGGGCGGAACAATGTTTTCTTGTAGGCCTAGCTCTTTGCTCTCGATGCCGAAGGCTATTCCCATAAGCTGGGTGAAGAACAGAATAGGTATATTGAAGTTAGTCTTGAACTTCCTGTTGACCACGCCCTGGTAGGCATCCAGATTCAGGTGGCAGAATGGGCATACAGTGACAATGCAATCGGCGCCGTTGCTTGCAGCGTTATCAAGAAGTTTGTGTATCAGTCCTAAAGCGATGTCCTCCTCGGATAGAATGAGAGAACCGCCGCAGCAGCGGGTTTTCAGCGGATACGGTACGACTTCGGCTCCTAGGCTCTCTATAAGGCGGTCCAACGATTGAGGATATTCCGGGTCGTCAAAGCTCGGTGTAGGCCGTACTACCTGGCAGCCATAGTACGGGGCCACTTTTAGCCCGCTGAGGTCTATCTTCACTTTTGATGAAATTTCCTCCATGCTGACATCATTGGCGAAAACATCAAGGATATGCCGTACCTTGATAGTGCCGTGATACTTAAGGCCACCGGCTGCCAGAGCCTCGCTTATTTTAGACCTTATTTCTGGGTACTCCTGGAAGTGCTGGTTGGTTCTATTCAGGATGAGGTAGCAGTCGCTACAAGCTGCCACTAAGTCGAAGCCTCTTTTTTCAGCCAATGCCAGGTTGCGGGCGCAGCAGCAAAAGGCAGAGAGTTCGTCAACAACAGTGTATGGTGTAGAACCGCAGCAATTCCAATCCTCAAGTTCGATGAGTTCCGTATCCAGAACCTTGGCCACAGCTTGGGCGGATATGTCGTAGGCGCGGCTGTCTTCGTGCATGCAGCAGCCGGGGTAGTAACTATAATATCTCATGATGTGCCTCCAATGTCTCAGCTGTGTCCAAAATAGCTCTAAACTGCTTCAATGCCTCGGGCTTCAATCTAGTGGGTTTGATTGGCATACGCCCATGCTTGAATAGAGAGAGTGCTACAGGGATGTTTTTCAAGGCACGAAATGGGTTCACCTGGAGATAAAACCGGGTCATGCAACCAAAGCGTGGGATATGCCCAGCAGCATAGACAGTATCGCTGAACACCTTGTACAGGGTTGGAGTGCGCGTTCGTGGACTGGCGATATGATGGCGCATGGCTAGATGTTCTAGCGCATGCATGATATAGGTTGGCACGATTCCCCTGGGGCAGCGCACAGTGCACATATAGCAAGATAAACAAAGCCACATGGAGTTACTGGATAAGACTTCTTCCCGCATACCAGCCCGTGCCATGGCAATTAACTCACGAGGTGTATAGTCCATTTTGTTGGCATTGGGGCATGATGCAGAACAGGTACCGCATTGTATACACAGATTAATCTTCTCGCCGCCGGGCATAGTCGAGATTTCTTGGATAAAATCGTTAACGCCGTGCACTTTCGTCGTCATTCTATGCCTGCCTTTGGCTAATTATAATTCTTTTCCAGTTTTATTGAAAAGATGAAAGGGTTGTTCTTGCCCTTAACAACCATCTCTTAGCTTGCTTTTCTTGCATAATCACACTCGCACGCCCGGCATTTTCCCTCTGCCTGCAGTCCTAATTTTGTTATGAAGGCTGTCCGAAAACTCTAACTGACAATCTGTCTCTCCCACTTTGTGGGAAAAATTATAGCTCATTGGTGATACACATTAAACATGTAGCCCCGAGGCTTTAGCCTCGGGAGCCCGACCCTAAAGGGTCGGGACTACATTTTCGGACAGCCTGTATGACTTTAGCTATGCTCCAAAGCATTAACGTTGCCGCTTATTTACCTCCAGAAAACTCCTTTTCACGTTTCTTCCGTGGCTGATGAATAATATGGTAGATGTTACCTGAGTTAATGTGCCAGATGAATGCTATGGGGAAGAGGATAATGGGTATTGCCAAGACTAACGCTGCAGTGAATTCCCATTGCATTGCTTATGTATCCTTCCGGCTCAGGTTTTACTCAAGCCACAAGCCGTTCATGTATTAAATTAAATCGGAGGCAAGAGATCTGGAGCTTAGGTCGCTCTTTGCTGCTATAGTCAATTCTTACCTTCGATTCCTAACTTATGATTTGTTTTTTCTCTTACCTCCGACGGTGATATAAGGTTACTACATCTGCCCGTAAATCGACTTCCGCTATAATGCCCATTTCTATTTGCGTGGAACACCTGATAAAATAAACCACAGGCGAGCATTTATGCCTAGTCAGCGTGGTGGATGATTAAACAATTGTGTTTTATTGGTTATGAGCATCGGTCTGTTATAATCAACGTAGGGAGAAAGATTATTTGAAAAAAATCAAGATTCTTATTGCTGATGACCATGCATTTGTGCGTGAGGGCACGCGCCGGATCCTGGAGCAGGAGCCGGATTTGGAAGTAGTTGCTGAGGCGGGCGATGGCGAGGAGGCAGTCAGGCTTGCTTCCGACTTAAAGCCAGATGTTGCCATAATTGATGTCGCCATGCCCAAACTAGATGGCATTGAAGCTACGCGACAGATAAAGGCTCTGTGCCCCGCTGTAGCAGTTTTGGTGCTCAGTGCTTATGACGATGATCAATTTGTCTTTGGTTTGCTGGAAGCAGGGGCTGCTGGTTACCTGTTGAAGAGCGTTCGCGGTCACGAGATAGTTGATGCCATTCGAGCAGTAGATGCCGGAGAATCGGTACTGCATCCCTCGGTTGCCCGTAAAGTTCTGAACCGCTTTGCCAGTGTTTCCAGCAGGGCACAACGAAAGAAGCCGTTGGGACTGCTCACCGATCGAGAGATGGAGGTGATGAGGCTAGTGACAAAAGGTTTAAGCAACAAGGATATTGCTGATGGGCTTAGCTTAAGCGTCCGCACTGTCCAAGGACACTTGGCAAATATCTTTAATAAGCTGCGAGTTAGTTCACGTACTGAAGCTGTGGTACATGCCTTAAAAGAAGGGTGGGTCACTCTCGATGACGTGTCCTGAGGATTGTGACCACAAGCAGTTGAGGTATGACGGTAGTGCAGCGATTGTCCTTTAGGGGATGGGTGAGGGTTGTCTTTAGACCAGGCTTTTGGCTTCTCGTAGCGCTATTAGTGCTTATCACAATTCCGCACTACCGGGAAGTTGTAGCTCAGCCGTCTTTATTCACCGATATACTAGCCAATATAGGCCTAAATAGACACGCCTTTGAGAGGATTGCCTATCTGGTGCCTATCATTTGGGCCGGATTTCTATTCGGATGGAGAGGAGCTGTTGCTGTTTCGATTATCGCACTGGCATGCATGTTACCTCGAGCCATTTTCATATCGCCATCACCTAAGGATGCCCTCTTTGAAACGAGCGCTGTATTCATAGTGGGGAATCTCGTGGCATTCGGCTTTGAGTCGCTGCGGCGGGAGCGTGAACACCGTGTACGGCTGGCGGCTCTCAACCACATCTCAAGTGTGATTTCTCAGTCGCTCGAGTTAGAGCAGATTCTGAACAGCAGCATTGACAGCATCATAGATGTGATGGATGTCGATGTTGTATTGATATTTCTTATAGATGAGGAAGCTGGTGAACTTGCTCTTCATGCCCACAGAGGAGTTTCAGACTCGTTTGTCCAGAGTGTTGGCAGTCTTAAACTGGGGGAAGGCTTAAACGGGATGGTTGCCCAGACTGGGGAGCCAGCGTTTATAAAAGACGCCTCGAAAGACCCTAGGCTGACCAAAATGGCGGTGAAAGAAGAGGGCATACGGTCTCAAATTATCGTGCCTTTGAAGTCCAAGGGGAAGGTTATGGGGACTCTTTCTGTGGCAATGCGCCGCTACCGCCAATTTCGTCCAGACGAAGGGGAATTACTCGCTGCCATTGGCAATCAGATTGGTGTTGCCGTAGAGAATGCCCGCCTTTATGGACAGGAGCATAAAGTTGCTGAGCAATTGCGGGCATCTGAAGAAAGGTATCGAGAGCTATTCCAAAACGCTCATGATGCTATCTGGGTTCACGACATGGATGGGGATATTGTCTCAGCTAATGCTGCAGCCGCCAGGCTTACGGGATATGAAGTGGAGGAGCTATGCTGTATGAATGTTAAATCTTTCCTCTCCGGAGAAAGCTTGAACTTGGCTAAAGAGATCCGAGCGAAGCTGCTTCAAGGTGAGCTTGTCGTCCAACCTTACGAGCAGAAATTAATCACAAAAGAAGGGGCTGAGGCTATTTTGAAGCTGACTACCAACGTGGTTGAGGTTAATGGAAAGCCCGTTGGCTTTCAGCATATTGCTAGGGATGTCACTCAGGAGAAGCGAATGCAGGAGAGCTTGCGCTTTTATTTAGGGCAAATCACCATAGCTCAGGAGGAGGAAAGAAAGCGTATTGCCCGAGAGCTTCACGATGAGACTATTCAGTCCCTGGTTGTGCTGGCTCGCCAGCTAGATGACATTGCTTCAAGTAGCAAGGGCTTGTCTGAATATAAGAGGATACTCTTAGAGATGCTGCGGGAGCAGGTTAATAGTGTCATGGCAGATGTACGGCGTTTGAGTCAGGACTTACGTCCCTCTGCACTGGATCGCTTGGGCCTCGTGCCGGCACTGGAATGGCTAGCCTCTGATATTCAAAAGCGGTCAGGAATAGATATAAAAGTCGAGACTCACGGTATCAGCCGGCGATTCTCTCCTGAGGTAGAACTTGTACTTTTCCGCATTGCCCAGGAAGCATTGAGGAATGTTTGGAGGCATTCTCAGGCAACTGGTGCTGAGGTCACCGTGGAGTTTGGTGAAAGGAAAATTAGAATAACTGTTAATGATAATGGTAAAGGGTTTGACCTTCCAGACGCAACTGGCGATTTGGTAAAGCAAGGTAGGCTGGGCTTGGCTGGGATGCAAGAGCGCATCCAGTTGGTGGGTGGCAGCCTGAGAATAGAGTCCAAGCCTGGCAAAGGCACGACAGTAGTAATTGAGGCGCCAGCATGATATTAACTGCTGAGGATGGGTAGGCTAACCAGAAGTACTTAGGCTGAAGGCTACTTAGGCACGGATGGGCGGATGAGCATAACCGGTTGCAGCGACTCCTCCACAATTCTAGAAGCTACGCTGCCATAGACCCAGCGGCTGATCCCGGTGCGTCCCTGGGTGGTCATGGCTATTAAGTTGATGTCCTCTTTCTGAGCTATCTGCAGGATGCTTTCGGCTGCTTTCCCAAGGATAGCTTGTGACCTTACCTTTATGCCGCTTTTTCCAAGGTTGGCTTTTATCCCTTCCAGGTATTCCTCTGCCTGCCGTTGTATTTCTGCCATTAGTATATCCCGATATTCTTCCCAGCTAGGCTTAATGGCAGGAGACCGGTCGGCTGGTAATACCGGGGGCTCGCTCACTCTCAGGAGGATGATTTCCCCACCGGTTCCTTTTGCTAGCTCCTTAACATAAGGAATTGAGGCTTCTGAGAAAGGTGAGCCGTCGAGGGGAACTAATATCTTTTTAAATTCCACCTTGGATATTTTGTGAGCTCTCGACTTTATCAGAAGCACAGGAGTGCAGGTGCCGTAAAGCACCTTTAGGGCTACGCTTCCCAGCACCCAGCGCTTAATTCCAGAGTGCCCGTGTGTTGAAATGATTATAAGGTCAATTTTGTTCTTATTGGTAAATTTAATAATCTCATCTGCCGCGTTACCGTAAGCAGTAGCTGTAATGACTTTCATCCTCTGTGATTTCAGTGCCTTGGCATTGTGTTCCAGGTAAGCTTTCATGGGGCGGTCAAGCTTTTCGCTGGGGGCAGGGGTAACGGTGAATAGCATTAGCTCACTGCCTGTATTCGAAGCGATTGTTTTAGCGTAGGGAAGCGCTCTTTCTGCTATATGTGAGCCATCAAGGGGGATGAGCACCCTTCGGTATGCCATTGTTCCTCCTTAGTTCTATGTGTGCCAAATTATAACCTGTATAGATTGCACTGGCAATAGCTTCTTCCAAGTTTTTAATTGTTTGAGCTAATAAACCTGTGCTAAAATTCAGTCAGGGCTAGTCCGGACCACCGTTAAGGTTGCGGCTAGCCCTATAGGTGTTACCCTTTTATGTCACCCTGAGCGACAGCGAAGGGTCTCTGGATTCTTCGCTCCGTTCAGAATGACAGATGGGAGTAAGGTGGTTGAACGCTAGCCCTATAGGTGTTTGGAAATGAATTTATCTCATCTTCTTTCTTTAATTGAACAGGTTCCTAGCTACCAGCAGCTAAAAGGCGAGCTGCTTGAGTCCCAAGAGAAGGACATCAAGCTGGTGGTATCCGACGCTGTCAAATCATTCATTATAGCCGCTCTCCACAAGGAGCTAAACTTGCCTGTTTTAGTGATAGCTGCTCAGCCTGAAAATGCTAAGCGGTTCTATGACGAGCTCCAAGCCTGGTGTCCCAGTTCAGCTTTGCTTCAGTCTTTTCCCGAAACTGATTTCTTGGCTGGTGAATACTCTGCGTCTGATGCCATTGCGATAGCGGAAAGGCTGCGAACTCTTTCAGCCCTCACTCTTTGCCGTGGCATATCGGCAGATGGACGGAGTCCTTTAATAATAAGTTCTGCTTTAGCTGTGGTCAGTAGAACCATGCCTCGAGATGACTTCACTGCATCTTGTCGTGCCTTGAATGTTGAGATGAATATCGACCTCCTCCAACTTGTAAAGGAATGGCAGGCTATGGGGTATGAATTGGAAAATATTGTTGAAGTGCCGGGAACAATGAGTCGCCGAGGTGGCATTGTTGACGTTTTCTCTCCGGACAGCGAGTTCCCCGTCAGAATAGAGTTCGTGGGCAATCAGGTAGAAAGCATCAGGCTCTTCGACCCGAAGACACAGCGTTCATTGAAGTTAGTAACCTCAGTGACCATAGCCCCAGCTAAAGAAGGCCAACAGCATCTTAATGGCGACACTATTCTGGATTACCTGCCTGACAAGGCGCTGCTGATTACAGATGACCTTGATGAGCTCAAAACCGTTATAGACAAACTAGACTGCGAGGCTGAAGAGTTTCGCCAGACGAAGGTAGAACATGGCGAACCGGCACCGGATTTGCCTATTTTGTCCTGGCTAGAATTTGAGACAAGGACAAAGAGAATCAAGCAACGTCTAGCGTTGTGCTCATGGAATATCGATGACTCCGATAAGGCCCGTCTTCAATCCTTGCCTTTAGCCCCGGTGCCAAGTTATGGAGGCAGACTTGGGGTCTTTTCTGAAGGGCTGAGGGAAATGCTCAAGGAAAACCGTCGCATTGTCGTCGTCAGTCAGCAAATAAATCGGCTCGCTGAACTACTGCAGGAGCAGGATATCCCTGCTTGCCCGCTTTCGCAGATAGAGCAGGTGCCGCCTGTGAAATCAGTTACTTTAGTTCAAGGGTCGCTGGCTGAAGGCTGGGCTATGAAGGACGTCTTCACTCTATTTAGTGATAATGAGATTTTTGGCTTTGTTAAGCAACGACGTTTATTCAAAAAAAGACCAATACGCCATCACTGGTTTGTCTCTGGATTGACGCCGGGCGATTACATAGTCCATATCGAGCACGGTATTGCTAAGTTTGCCGGGCTGACCAAGATGCTTAATGATGGCATTGAGCGGGAGTATCTTGTCCTGGAGTATGCTGCCGGCGATAGGCTTTATGTGCCTACTGACCAAGTCGATTGTATCAGCCGCTATGTTGGTGCCAGTGAACATCCACCGACCTTGAGCCGGTTGGGAACCCAGGAATGGACACGTACCAAGCAGCGAATCAAGGAATCTGTAGCTAACATTGCCCGGGAGCTTCTGAATCTCTATGCGGCGAGAGAGATAATTCCCGGCTTCGCTTTCTCTCCAGATAACCTCTGGCAGCAAGAACTAGAGTCCTCTTTTCCTTATATGGAAACCTTTGGCCAGTTGGAGGCTGTTTTAGCTGTCAAAGGTGATATGGAAAAGCCAAAACCGATGGACCGCCTCGTTTGCGGAGATGTAGGTTATGGTAAGACTGAGGTGGCTCTTCGGGCCGCCTTCAAGTCAGTGATGGACGGCAAGCAAGTAGCCTTGCTGGTACCGACGACGGTTCTGGCACAGCAGCACTCTACCACTTTTTGTGAGAGGCTCCAAGCTTTTCCAATAAGAGTCGAGACGTTGAGCCGTTTCTGCACGGAAAAAGAACAGGCTAGCATAATCGAAGGCTTGGCAGCAGGTACGGTGGATATCTGCATCGGCACTCATCGCTTATTGCAGAAAGACGTCGTGTTTAAAGACTTGGGACTGATGATAATAGATGAGGAACAACGCTTTGGGGTGATACATAAGGAGCATTTCAAGAAGTTAAGGCGAGAGATAGATACTCTCACTCTAAGTGCCACTCCCATTCCACGCACTCTTCACATGTCGCTAGCTGGGATTAGAGATATGAGCACAATTGAAACCCCGCCCGAGGAGCGTTTGCCCATCAAGACCTATGTCGGTGCTTACGACGAGAGGCCTATTCGTGAAGCGATACTGCGTGAACTGGAGCGGAATGGCCAGGTATTTTTCGTCCATAATAGAGTCCATAGCATCGCTATGGTTGCTAACCGGCTAAGCAGCTTGGTCCCCGAGGGCAGAATATCCATCGCCCATGGGCAAATGCCTGAAGAGGAGCTGGAAAGGGTGATGACGGATTTTGTTAATCACAAAAGCGATATTCTGGTTACTACCACCATTATCGAGTCCGGTCTTGATATGCCTAACGTCAACACTTTGATTGTTGACCAGGCGGACAAGTTAGGTTTAACGCAGCTTTATCAACTGCGGGGTCGTGTTGGGCGTGGCAGCAACAATGCCTACGCCTATTTCTTCCTTGACAGAGGCAAGCAACTGACTCCTGAAGCTCGGAAGCGCCTCAAAACTATCTCTGAAGCCACAGAGCTGGGTGCTGGATTTGCTGTTGCCATGAAAGACCTAGAGATTCGGGGAGCCGGTAACCTGCTGGGGGTGGAACAAAGCGGCTATATAGCTGCTGTGGGTTTTGACCTTTACTGCCGCCTATTGGCTGAGGCAGTGGAGGACTTAAAGCGAGGGCAGGCTGTAGAAAATGGGAGAAAGATACTCAAGCCTCCAGCCCCTGCTGTAGCTTTACCTTTGACCGCTTATATTCCGGAGGAATATGTCTTTGACCTGAGCACAAGGCTAAATTTCTATCAGCGATTGGCTGCGGCCAAACGAGCCCAAGAAATAGAAGGCATAGCTGTGGAACTCAATGACAGATTCGGACCTATGCCACAGGCAGTCAAAAATCTTCTCTATATAGTGGGAATCAAACAGCTTGCTGCTGCAGCGATGGCGACATCTATTTCTACAGAAGATGGACAAGTTGTTTTGCATTTCGATGGCACGGAACGGTTAAGCAAACTGTCTCTAACACAGGATTTTAAATACGGAATTAAGGTAGGCAGCAGCCGGATAAAACTTGACATAAAGCTACTAGGTAATGATTGGCCGGAAGTACTCAAGGGAGTGCTTCAAAAAGTGGCTATAAGTGGCTGACTGTTTCGGCTAAACTCACACCCCATGGCGCCGTCTATGTCCTGAGCTGTTTACTTGTCGCCCTGAGTCAAGGCTCTGGCATGTGGGGAGAGCCGGGGGCGATTTCTAGGTTTACACACCACGGCCTTGTGGTTCAAATCAAACGAGGGCTCCCAACGAACGTAAAAGGCAGGAAGTTGACCGTCGGAGTCGTTCTGCCTTTTCTATTTGTGTAGATAGGGAAGTTGACCATCGGAGTCTTGTAAAAGGATTCCTTTAAAGACACATGAGCATTAACCCGGTGGATAACTTTAGCCTAAGGTAGTTCTATTCGTATATCAGGATGGAAATTAAATCGTTCGCTTCTTGTGCGACTAGGCTAGTTATAGCTATAATGCAACTATGAAAGCATTATTATCAAGTCGCATATGGCTCTTGATCATCATATTGCTAGCTATCGTCTTTTGCCTTGCAATAGTCGTCCAAATTTTCAAATCGGAGTGTGCTGCCGCTAAGGCTATATTCGATTTCATCAGTGAATGGGCAATAGTCCTCGGTGCTGTAGCTACATTGGTGCTCGCTTTTGCAGCTTTTTGGTCTGTCAACAGAAGCATTGAACATGAAAAGCGAATCCGTGATGAGAATCAAGAAGTCGAATTCAAAAGACACGCAATAGGCGATATCATACAGTGGCTTCAGGATGTTGTGAGTGGTATAACTCTGGGTGGAGAGGTCTCTCCAACAGTATTAACCTCGTTAACCTCATCCATGCTTCTATTGAAACTAAAACTAACGACACTTGCTAGGTTAGGTGATTTTGCCGCGGAAGCTGCGGGTATCTTTGGGTCGGACTTCAAAGCCAATATTAGAAAGGTGATTAACGACTTCTGGAACGCAGCAGAAAGTGTTCCAAACAAGGGCGAGACGTTTCCCGACAAGCTTGCAGGGCCGCTACGACAGCTTAACTCATCGGTTGATAAGGCTATCAAAGATGCTTACAGGCTTAAGTCGCTAGTGTCCCGAATGTGGTGGAAAAAGGAATCGGCATATCCTACCCTATAGGAAAGCCAAATAAAAACAAAGGAGGATATACCGATGGAGAAAGGATACCATAAGGGACAAGAATTGACCATGTCA
>VGNX01000016.1 GCA_016865855.1 Chloroflexota bacterium
AGCCACGGGGTTTTAACCCCGTGACCTCGACCTTAAAAGGTCGAGGCTACATCTGGAGGTAATATGGGCGACTTCGTTCCCTCAAGCATGTCTTAAACATGTAGCCACGGGGTTTCAACCCCGTGACCTCGACCTTAAAAGGTCGAGGCTACATCTGGAGGTAATATGGGCGACTTCGCTACCTCAAGCATGTCTTAAACATGTAGCCACGGGGTTTTAACCCCGTGACCTCGACCTTAAAAGGTCGAGGCTACATCTGGAGGTAATATGGGCGACTTCGTTCCCTCAAGCATGTCTTAAACATGTAGCCACGGGGTTTTAACCCCGTGACCTCGACCTTAAAAGGTCGAGGCTACATGTTTTGGTTGGAATTTGGTGCTTGGGATTTAGTATTTAAAAATGGTGGGGGAATAAAAAAGGGGGTGGCCTAAGCCACCCCCTTTTGCTTATCTCAAGCAGGTAGGCTATACCCGGCGCGTCTTGAAGATGAGTACCAGAGTGACAATCACCAGGATAGCACCGATGGCGATAACCACCCAGACCCACGCCGGAGTTGGTGGTGCTGGTGGTGGGCCTGGCGCTGCTACTGGTGCCGCCTCAGTCAAGAAGCTGAAGGTAGCAGACCAGTCGCTCGGCGCTGGCTCGACGGACATCACTCGCCAGAAGTAGTTGGTGCTGTAATCCAGCGTGCCATCGTACTCGAAGGCGGTGGTAGTCACATCAGCCTCTTTGACCACCTGGGTCATAGCCGCGTCCTTAGCCAGTACGAACTTGTACTTCGTGGTCTCCTTGAACGGTGACCAGGAGAAGGACACTGGCTTTACCCGAATGCCGATACCGCCGTTGTTAGGTGACAGCAGCTGCACGCCGTAGTACGGAGTGCTTACCGGCAGGCCGGCCTTGACGGTGAAGCTTCTCACCTCAGACCACGGGCTGCGGGCTATCTGGGTAGTAGCCGATTGGCGCACCTTGACTCGCCAGTAGTAGGTGTGACCGCATTCCAGGTTGCCCCAGGCAGCGATGGCAGAGGCGATTCCACCTGTGGTTGTGCCAGTGGGAGCCATGGCCAGACCGCCAGCCGGGAAGAAGGCGCATGGTGAGGTGACATCTGCTGGCGCGAAGAAGCCGCTGCAGAGATTCTCGGCCACCCAGTCAATGATTTTTATGGTGAACGCATCGCTCTTGGCAATCTCGATGTCATAGGCATCAGCCACGCAGAGCTGCTCCCAGCACAGGTTGACTTCCTGAGACCTGCCCGACACCGGGTCGCAGCCGATAAGCATCTTGTCCGCGGTTATCAGCGTTGGCCCTTTCTTAGCCAGGCAGTCGATGTAGGCCCAGACCAGACCTGTTCTCACAGTACCTGCTGGGTTGTAGGCGGCGTTGTCAATGCTATACAGCGTGGAATAGCTGTCAATATCGCAGCAGCCGCAGATCTTTAGCGAAGACGGCTCAAGCGTGAAGCCCACAAAAACGGCCGGCGCGGCGACGAAGACATTCAGGCAGTCCCAGGCGATGCCCGGCTTGGGCATGCCGGAGAGCGGCCCGTACTTACCGGTGCCATCGTCAATGGTGCGCTCGACAGCGCTGACGGTTATGGGGGCGACTGTTGACGCCCTATGAGCCGAGTACAGGGCTTCGCCGGTGTTGGAAAGCACCAGGCCGAACTGGCCGACTGGATGCAGAGCCGGACACCCGATGGCGCCGTTAATCGCCGTCATCATGTTGCTATCGTCCCACCTGACCTGGGCCGCTGGATTGTTGCGGTAGACCGAGCCACCGGCTGCGGCTTCATCGGCGATGAATATGGTGTTGTTGTCTTTGAAGTTAGGATGGAAGGCAACATGGACATCGCCCATGTACTGCGTCCTGCCAGCCAGAGACAGCGCGGAGAATGACGGGCTGTCGGTGTTGAAGTTGCTCGAGTAGGTAGCGGCATAGTAAGCACCGTGGGTCGTAGCCGCTGAGCCGACGAGCACCTTGCCCTCGGGATAGGCAGCAATAGTGTGACCGGTGAGAATTCTCCCATCAATGTTGGCCAGCGTGGTTGCCCAGGCGGTGCCGGTGTACGGCATCTTCTGCACTAAGCAACCCGGCGACAGGAAGTACAGGACGGTAGCGGACTCAAAGGTGAAGTCCTGGATGGGACTTCTCGGGTTTATCGACGCCCAGTAATCGCCGTAGTCAGGCGACCACATGGCTATGCCACTGGCGAAAGTTTGACCAGTATCATAGACTCCCCAGCCGACTATCTGGCCGGATGGGTCAGCGCAGTAAGGCACCAGCCGCAGCAGAGCCACGTTTGTGTGGGTGTCTGTGCAGGTGGTGGCGGTGACACGGGTCAGTATCCTCTCCCAGACTAGGCCCACCGGCACCGCTGGCAGAGGTGAAACCACCTCAGAATTGCTGCTCGAGCGCCACACGCTGTCAAAGCCAGCGCAGGTAAGACCGGTGTTGACTGAAGCCAGGTAAACGGTCTTGCAGTCAGCCGTTGGCGCCACATCGGTGAACTGGGTGATGGTGGTATCGATTAGGGCGAGCTGGTTCCACGTCTCGCCGTTGTTGCGGCTGATGGCGAAAGCCGACTCATCGTTGGCAATCGAAGCGCCGGTAGCCCAGGGGACAACCCAAGTTCTGGGGTGGCCGCTAAGGAGCGCCAGTGAGCCGGTGGCAGCGTAGGCGAGCGCGCCGTCAGCCCTCCAGCCGACGAGAGCACCACCGATGCCGGTCTGTGTGATGGCACAGCCAGCCTGGTTAGCAGCGCCCGTGGTCGGCTTCAAAGCCGGATACCAGCAGGGTATGGGGCAGGTGGTCGGCGAATCGGTGAACCAGGTCGGCACGGTTGCCGTGCACGGAAAGCCTCTTCGCTCACCAACCAGCAGCTTGCCCGAAGCAAAGGTGCCGAAATAGGCGATGCTGTAGATGGACTTCTGGATAATTTGCGCGGTGTCCATCAGCACGTAGACGGTGGTGTCATCAATGCGGAAGATGCCATCCATGTTGGTAGTATTGGGAGGTGCAGCCTTACCGGCAGCATTCCAAGCGTCAAGGCTGATGTAGGCGCGGCGCAGAGACGCAGCCTGACCGGAGAAGTCGGATGGCAGCTCCAGATCAGCCTTGTTTAAGGTAGTAAGGTCAGGTGAGTCGCCGGCAGTCCCGGTCGGACTCCTGACTTCGATGCCTGGGGGTGTACTGTCGAAAGCGCGTGAGAGCGTCGTGTTGGAATCAATGTCGCGCAGCCAGATGTTGTACCAAGTGCTGGTAAGATTGTCGGCAAACACCGCCGCCAGCGAAGCATCGCTCATGTAGGTCGGCGAGAACTTGACGGCAAAGAAATCGAAGCCCTGCCCTACAGCTTGAGCGGGATTGGCCTGGGCAGTCCAGCCGCCGAAGCCGGTGGATTGGAGCACCCAGATTCGGCCGCTGTTTAGACCAGGGTTGCGGGCGGTACCAATAGCGATGTCACGCTTGCCGCCGTAGTCAACCGAGATGTCAATGGTGCGTATGAGTTCAGCACCAGCACCAGCCAGGGTGGTCGTCGTAGTTGTCCTCTCCCACCTGCCGCCGGCATTCATGGTTATCCAGACCTCTTCCGGACCGACGCCAGGCGTACCGGCAGCATCAGTGGTTACCACCCAGAATTTGGGGTCATCCGGAGCGACGGCTACATGGTAAATCAGCTCGCCCGACCAAATGCCTACCACGCGGGCAAAGTCCCTCAGGAAGTTCAGAGATACGGACGCGCTGAAGGATAAGCCGCCGTTGTTCGAGTAGTACAGGTTAGTGTAGTGGGCATTGCCGCCCCATAGCGCGGGAAGAACGTTGGCAGTCCCAACGGTGAGTAGCACGGCACCCATATCGGCAGCGGTTGTCCATACCTTCGCCGTGAGCAGGATGGTGGCGCCATCGCCGCCGACAGCCATGTCGAGGGTCTCATTGGCGCGGTTAGGGACGTCGTTCTTGCCCGCCAGATACCCCGGCGTTATAATGCTATCCCATTTCATGATGCCGGGGTCGGCCCCTACTGGCTGCGGTGTCATCACGTTGGTCGGCAGCACAAAGCTGACTACCAGCAGCAACGCCGCCAGGAGGCCGAACATACTAGGATATTTTGTTTTCATTATACCTCCTAAGTTTTGTAAACTCCGAAGATTTCCCGAGTGTTTACTCGTGTATCCTGTCATTCTGAGCCCTCCACCCCCTGTCATTCTGAGGGAGCGGAGCGACCGAAGAATCTCTTACAGACTCTTCGCTTCGCTCAGAGTGACAATGTTAATAAACAACTCTCTTCTCTTTCGGAGACCTTCGGCGGAAATTCGACCTGTCCGCCTCCGGTTTTGGAACCCCTTTCGGGGAAAAGTATTCACTTTTTGTTGGGTATTTGTTAAGCCTGCCCGTTCAGGCTGCTCCACAGTTAGCCCAGAAACATTTTTCTGGGTTTAAGGCTTTATGTCCCGGAGCCAGGACGGTTCTGTGGCTGCCTTGTCCTTCCGTGGAAGGATTTGGCTTCCTTTCATCCGCATCACCTCCTTTGTTTTATAAATACTCCAACAGGCACGGATCTCTCCTTGCCTAGTACTATTGTACCACGCCTGTCAAGCCCCCCAATTTGTGATTTACACCAAAAATGTAGGTGCGACCTTTTAAGGTCGCACGGGCGGGGTTAAAACCCCGCCGCTACACTTGCCCGCACATGTAGCCCCGACCTTGACCACATGTAGCCCCGACCTTGAACACATGTAGCCCCGACCTGTAGGTGCGACCTTTTAAGGTCGCACGGGCGGGGTTAAAACCCCGCCGCTACACTTGCCCGCACATGTAGCCCCGACCTTGAACACATGTAGCCCCGACCTTTTAAGGTCGGGCGCACGGGGTTAAAACCCCGTGGCTACATGTTTCACGCGCGTAGCCTCGACCTTTTAAGGTCGAGGTCACGGGGTTAAAACCTCGTGGCTACATTTGTGATTTATACCAAAAATGTAGCTGTGACCTTTTAAGCCCCGACCTTTTAAGGTCGGGCGCACGAGGCTAAAGCCTCGTGGCTACATTTGTGATTTACACCAAAAATGTAGCCCCGACCTTTTAAGGTCGAGGTCACGGGGTTAAAACCCCGTGGCTACATGTTGAATTTATTTGGCGAGGTTAAAACCTCGTGGCTGCATGTTTAACAAATCCGGGGGTCACAATCGGAAATAAGGCTGATTTTCTCAGCCAAAAGTATGATTTTGGCTCATACTTTTGGCCGATAGGGCAGGCATGCCCGCCGCCCCCTCACTCTAACTCTCTCCCACGAGGGGAGAGAGAATTTTCTCCTCTCCCTTGATGGGAGAGGATTAAGGTGAGGGTGAAACCTCACTCTAAATTTTGCCTTATCTCTTCAATGACACTGTCTGTGTTCGACAAGACGTCATTATCCCAGAACCTTAAAACGCGGTAGCCCATGCTTCTTAGCATCTCAGCTCTATCGGTGTCTCTTTTTCTTATTTCCTGTTCACCATGGTGTGCGCCGTCAACCTCAACTATCAGCTTATTATCAAAGCTGACGAAATCTATGATATACGGGCCTATTGGTTGCTGCCTCCGAAATTTCACACCCTGTAGTTGCCTATTTCTCAACCCTGCCCAGAGGGTTCTTTCAGCCTCAGTTTGCTGCTGGCGGAGTCTGCGAGCAAAAGTCCTCCGCTGGTTTTTCTTCATTATTGTATTGTCAATCCCCCTCACTCTAACTCTCTCCCACGAGGGGAGAGAGAATTTTCTCCTCTCCCTTGATGGGAGAGGATTAAGGTGAGGGTGAAACCTTTCGTTACTTTAGGTATTCTCTGAGGCGGCGGAAGAAGGCGCGGACGATGAGGATGAAGATGATGACGAAAATCAGGCCGCCTATGACCAGGTACCAGGTGGAGAAAAAGCCAACTTTGAAGGGATAGGGGGAAAGCGCCCAGCCGCTTTCATTGCCGGCACCATCAACGGCTTTGACCCGCCAGTAATAGGTGCCCGGCTCTAGCTGGATAGTGCAATTCGGCTTGGTCAAACCTGTCTTTCTCATGCCCGGCTCCAGTGGGAAGAAGCTTAGGTTGTTATCTATCTCCAGGATATAGGTGACGCCGCTGGGGTCAGAGACCTCGGCCCAGGTGAAGATGACAAGCTGGGAGCCGAACGCGCCGAACCTCTGCTGCTTCTCTCCGGGAGTGATTGTATTTGGTGCTGGTGGTGGCTCGCCTTCCAGTGGCAGGCCGAAGGTGGCGACATTGCCGGCCTTGTCAGTAGCGGTAACCACGCTCTTACCCTTGGGGCTTGCCGGTACATTGAACTTATGGCTGAAGCTGCCATTCGGGTCGGTGGTTGGCGGTTTGTCAGTTGGCGAGCTTGATATAGAGATATCATCGTACTTAATGGAGACCTGACTGCCCGAGGCAAAGCCGCAGCCGGTTACTGTGACCTCGGCGCCGACCTCAGGATGTGCGGGTTCAAGACTGATAGTTGGGCTAATCTGGAGGCTGGCGATGATATCTCCGAGGTACACATTTTCCACAGTAGCCTTGAACTCGTGCTTGCCGGCGATGGTATTGGGGATGGTGAACTCGGCGCTGAAGCTGCCTACCACATTAGTGCTGATGGTAAGCCTGGTGTCTTTACCATTGAAGTTCAGCTTGACCTCTTTATTATTAGCCGGAAAGCCGGTGCCCTTGATGGTGACCTTAGAGCCAGGTGAGCCTGACGATGGGCTCACCTTTATGTCCGGCAATACCGTGAAAGCGAAGCCATAGGGATCTTCAGGCCGCCAGCTGCGTCGGAACTGGACGTAGTTGGTACCGAAGCTAGCTTCCGGGATAGTAAAGGTGACGGTCACTTTTGTCGTGGTTGAAGGAAATTCCCCCTTGGTCACCAAAATATAGTCAGTGCCAGTGCTCTCCTCCGCGATGGGCTTTTTGCTCCACAGAACAGTATATGGCCCACCTATGAAGCGCGAGCCAGCATCTATGGTTATGGTTGCCGTGGAGCCCACTCTCCCCGAGGTGTCCGATTTTTCCCCCACGACCGTGGGGCAAACGCCTTCCACTCAGCCGCCCTGGGCACTAACCGCGGTGGGCACCAGCACCATTGCCAGCACCAAAATCAGGCCAAGATAACCTATAAACCTCATGCCTTAGATTTTATACCCCTCTGCCTGAGCCTTGTCAAGCCTGAAGCCAACTTTTTATCTAAAGTCGATTGACACCCACCAGTGCGGCGGTGCCCATGTAGCCCCGACCTTGACCACATGTAGCCCCGACCTTTTAAGGTCGGGCGCACGGGGTTAAAACCCCGCGGCTACATGTTGAATTTATTTGGCGGGGCTGAAGCCTCGCGGCTACATGTAATGGATAAATCACAAACTCAAAGCACCAAGCACCAATGACCGAAACAACATTTATCTGTCATTGCGAGGAGCAGGTTAGCTGGTGAAGGGGAGAAGCCGGTGCCTGCGGAGCTGGGGAAGTGAAGGATGAGTAGGTGATGGCCTTAACTCGCCTGGGTGCTGAATTGCCGGTTGCTTATCTGGCGGGCACATTGGCGGCATTTTGCTACAGCTATTATTTAACTTCCTTGTCCAGGGTGATGAGGCCTCGTTTGATGGCGATGATCACTGCCTGGGTGCGGGCGTTAGCATCCAGCTTGCGCAAAATGGAGGTTATGTGGTTCTTGATGGTCTGTTCGCTGATATTTAGTTCAAGCGCAATTTGCTTGTTGAAGTAACCCTGGGCCATATAGGTGAGGATTTCGGTTTCTCTTGGGGTCAGCGGGGAGACAAAGGATTCGACGCCTGTACCCCAGGAGAAGTTCTGAAACTGCTCTAGTACCTGATGGGCTACTTTAGGTTGGGAGAGAAAAGTATCATTTATGGGGTGTTCGCCAGCGGCAGCTCTACGGATTGTCATCACCAGCTTATCTGAGGAGATATCACGCTTTAGATAGCCAGCTACACGGGATTTAATTGCCTGAAAGAGCTCGTCATCGTTGGGTTGTGGTGAAAGAAGTATCACTGCCACGCTGGGTAATAGCTGCTTAATGGCTTTGGCCAGGTCCATGCCGTCGCTGAGGGATAGCTCAATATCAAGGATAACGACATCGGGCTACAAAGTGTTTATAGCTGAAATAACCTCGTTACTGGAACCAACTTCGACGCAGATATCTATATCTGCTATCTGATTAAGAGTGGAGCGCACGCCCTGACGGAATAAGGGCTGCTGGTCGGCTATTAACACTTTTATCTTCGGATGCTCTTTAGCCATGAATCACCTTTTCTGAGAGCATGTTATGTTGAGTGTAGCAGGCCGATTCGGGGATGTCAATTAATTGCTTCTTGACGTGACGGGGGTTAATTTATAGAATATTGCGTGGACTTTGCCGCAGAATCTGGAAAGGAGAAAATTTTTCGTAATGGAGCTGGTTGAAGAAATGCTGGCCGGAGACGTGTTATCTTTAGCGCGGTTGATTACTAGAGTGGAGAGAGACGGTGCTGATGTACCACAAATAATGAAGCAGGTCTATCCTCATTTGGGTAAGGCTCATTGCATAGGTATAACCGGACCACCGGGGGCAGGTAAGAGCACCGTGGTAGACCGATTGACAGCAGTGCTGCGGCAGCGTGGTTTCACGGTGGGTATAATTGCCGCTGACCCAACAAGCCCATTTACCGGTGGTGCTGTTCTTGGGGATAGGATAAGGATGCAGCAGCATTATCTTGATGAGGGGGTTTTCATTCGAAGTATGGCAACACGTGGTAGTCATGGGGGTCTGCCGCGCACTACTGGAGGTGTGATTAAATTGATGGGTGCCTTTGGGAAAGACTGCATTTTGGTGGAGACGGTGGGGGTGGGGCAAACTGAGCTGGACATTATGCAAAACGTAGATACTGTGGTGGTGGTCTTGGTTCCTGAGGCAGGTGATGCCATTCAGACAATGAAGGCAGGCTTGTTTGAGATTGCTGACATCTTTGCGGTAAATAAGGCTGACCGCCCGGGGGCTGATAATCTGGTGGCTGAACTGAGGATGATGGTTCACCTTCGTTCCGAGGAAACTTGGTGGCAGGTGCCGGTGGTGGCCACCGAAGCTATCAATAATGTCGGCATTGAGGAACTTTACGGGCAGATTGAAAAGCATCGCCAAGCATTAGAGGAAACCGGGCGATTGTCACAGCGGCGGCAGGAACAGCGCCGGCAGGAATTTTTGGAAATCGTGGAGCGTAGGGTTTCTGAGGAGCTTCTGAAGTTGGTGGAACGAGATGAGGAGTTGGGCCGGCACATGGCGATGGTGGAAGCTGGTGAGGTTGACCCCTATTCAGCGGCTGATGAAATTCTCCGGCCGAGGACTTTGTTAGCTAGCTGGTCACGGCAACTGGCTGAAAGGCGGTCCAGCGATTAGGGTAGGGTAGCAGTGGTCGAAAAGCATAGCGAATCTCCTGCAGGGACAGGTCTTTAGACCTGTCCGAAAATGTAGCCCCGACCCTTTAGGGTCGGGCTCCCGAGGCTTTAGCCTCGGGGCTACATGTTTAGTATGTATCACCAATGAGCTATAATTTTTCCCCACAAAGTGTGAGAGTCAGATTGTCAGGTGGAGTTTCCGGACAGCACCTGTCCGAGGCTGAAGCGGACAGACCTGAAGGTCTGTCCCTACAAAAACATCACGAGAAAACTGCAAAATCCACGATGTCACGTAGACCTCAAAAATATGACGTCATAATCGTTGGTGGTGGCCCGGCGGGTATCTTTGCTGCCTTAGAGCTATGCCAAGCCACCGACGTTAAAGTCCTGCTTCTGGAAAAAGGCAAAGACATTGACGCTCGCAAGTGCCCTCTACAAGAGACAGGCAAGAGCTGCGCGTCCTGCTCGCCGTGTCACCTGGTTAGCGGACTAGGCGGTGCTGGAGCCTTCAGTGACGGTAAGTTGACTTTATCCTCGGCAGTGGGCGGTCGATTAGGTGAATTGTTGGGCAGTGACCGGATGCAGGAGCTTATTGACTATGTGGATAGCCTTTACCTCAAGTTTGGTGCTACCGATAGGATTTACGGTGTTGGTGAAAAGGTGGATGAGCTAGGACGCCGGGCAATTTTGGCGGAATTAAGGCTGGTTCCAGTGAAGCTGCGCCATATTGGGACGGAACGGTCCCGACAGGTGCTTAAGGCTATGCGGGACTTCATTGTCCGTGGGGTTGAGGTGAGGCTGGGGGAGATGGCGGCCAGTGTCATAGTTGATAATGGAGTGGTGGCTGGGGTGAAGACGGATCGAGGTGAACGCTTGGAGTGCCGCTATCTGGTTTTGGCGCCAGGCAGAGAGGGGGCAGAATGGCTGACGAAGGAGGCCGGCCGGCTCAAGCTAAGCCTGAAGTCCAATCCCATTGATGTTGGCGTCAGAGTGGAAGTGCCGGCACCGGTGCTTGAAGAGTTAACCTCGGTGTTATATGAAGCAAAGCTCGAATTCTTTTCCAGGAGTTTTGGTGACCGGATAAGGACATTTTGCATGTGTCCCGGTGGTGAGGTGATTATGGAGGCTACCGGTGGTGCTGACCCGGTGATTACAGTTAACGGCAATAGCTACGCGGAACGCAAAACCGGGAATACCAATTTTGCCATTCTGGTGAGCACCACTTTTACCGAGCCGTTTCATGAGCCTATTGCTTATGGAAAGTATCTGGCACGGCTGGCTAATCTTCTCAGCGGTGGTGTGCTGGTGCAGCGTTTCGGTGACCTTATGGAGGGGCACCGCTCAACGCCAGAGCGTATTAAGCACAGCATTGTTGAGCCTACATTAAAAGCGGCAACACCGGGAGACCTGAGCTTTGCTCTGCCATTTCGCCATCTTAAAGGGATAGTGGAGATGCTTCAAGCGATGGACAAGCTAGCTCCTGGGGTGGCATCTCGACATACCTTGCTTTATGGTGTCGAGGTCAAGTTTTATTCTAGCCAGCTGGGGCTAAGCCCATGTCTGGAAACAGAGATAGGCAATATGTTTGCTGCCGGCGATGGTGCTGGTGTTAGTCGAGGATTGATTCAAGCCTCGGCTTGTGGCGTGGTGGTTGCTGGAGAGATACTGAGGAGGCTGGGGAAGTAGCCCATTTGCACGAGGTGGTCAAAGCTGACAGTTTGGGACTAGGATGTAACCTCCTTTAAGGTTGCCGAAGATTTTGTAGCCGTGGTCTCCTTCGTTCCCCCAATACCAAGCGTGATAAACGATGTAGGCGCAAAGGATAGCGTCTAGAAAATCCTCGTGCGCTTTGAAAGTACTGCCGCGTAACTGTTTTGCTTCGCAGAAGTATTGTTCGTGTATATAGATGGCTGGTTCTGCTGTCCTAAGGTTGGCGATATGTTTTTGTAGTTTGCACAGCGCGTCTTGTCTGTCTTTAATATAGCCACGTTTATACTTGAAGATTTTGTCTAGCTTAAAGAGCCTGATAGTGGCTGGGTGGGGGTAGACTTCTACCACATGTCGCGCTGACTTGTCTTGACGGGGTATGTGGAGGTCATTACTAAAGCGTAACGATTTTAACCTTTCTACAAGTTCTTCCCCTCGCACTTTCCCATTTCTTGCCAGCCGATTTCGGTTGGCTGAGTGAGCTCCGGCATCGTTTTGAGCAAACGCCCGGCTTATTTCATTATCGCAGGGGCGCTGGCCTGTTTTATTGGGTATTATGAGGGGAGCGTCTATTCCCACGATGGCCGGGCTGTCTTTACAAACTTTCGCGACAAAATCGATGATATCATCATCAGATTCAAGCTGCTTTTTGTAATCAATGAGTTTTCCCTGCCCTTGCTCTGCTTCAATTGCTGCTGCAGCCGACTTGTTTCTGTCTGACCAAGCTAAGTCTATCCCAATAAAGTGCACGAGATTTGTTCCTACAGATAGCTGCGGTCGTAGAGAAGACGGTTAATCAGTATACTTTTGACGCTTGTGGTAGCTGTCTTGAGGTCTTCACTTAGCCCTGCGGTGAGACGGCGTATTATTATGGCGATGAACACAGCCGTCAGGGCCAGGGTCATCTCAAGTGGTTGTCTTAGGCACCAGGAGCTTAGCGGTGCTGCGGCAAAACCGACAGCCATACCCAGGGGCATGCTGTTGCTTACGGGGCCGCCGAACATGAAGCGTTGGTTAAGTGTTTGATCGGGCTGTATAAAGCGGGGGATTGTCCTGATGCCGATGCCTACGAGTATAGGGATGGCAAAGGCAATAAAGACTATGTAGGCAAGGGGAGAATCGGTTGCAGTAAGACACATGGTAAGAGCGATAACCAACCCTATGCCCGTGGTATTGCCTTTTTCACCGTCGAACTTTCGGAATACAGGCCACATTTGCCCGACAACTGCGGCTACACCGGCTGCAGCGGTCACAGCTAGGCGAAAATCAAAGACAAAGCCGATGATGATGGGTATGGCTCCTTTTAGAATATCAACCAGTATTCCTGATAAACCTTCGAGGCGACCTGCCTTGTGCCACAGTGCCATGTGCAGGTCTTCTTCTTTAGATAAGTCAACTCCTTTGGCTCGGCCCAGAAGAATCATGTAAGGCAGTGAACCTAGAAGGTAAGCACCTACCACTAGAGCAATATTGGCTAGCAGCATTTAGTCCTCCTCATAAAAGTTTATCAAGAAAGTCAAAGTTAGGAAACTTCCAACCGGTTCTTGGGCAATTGAGACAAGGCTTGTGGTCATTACAGTTAGAATATTCGCAGAAGCTTAGTCATGAGGGCAAAAAGGCGATGCCTATGGCGCCGGGGCCTAGATGAACGGCAACCACCGCAGTGACCTCGGTAACGTAGGTTTCGTTGCAGTTAAATTCACTGTGCAGACGGCGCTCCAGTTCCTTGGCTTCGGTTTCGAGCTCGCTGTGGACGATTATAGCGCTTACTCTGTTAGACCCTATCTTTTCCCTCATAGCTCTAATCATTCGTTCAATGCCCTGAGCGCGGCTCCTTACCATTCCTAAGAAATGGGCGTGACCCATTCGGTTAATTACCACCGGTTTTAGCTTGAGCAATGAGGTCGCCCAGGCGCCCACTTTTGGAGCTCTGCCACCTCTTTCCAGATATTTCAGGGTGTCGAGCGCTACGGTGATTTCGGCCTTTGGGATGACTTGGTTGACCTTTGAGATAATTTGATTCAAATTGTCACCTAGTTTCGCAGCACGGGCTGCGGTTAGGACTATTAAGGCTTGGGCTGCTGAGCCAGTGTAACAATCTACCAATTCGATTCGGAGTTTAGGTAGTTGCTTCTTAGCTGTGTCTATGGCTGATTGCATTGAAGAGAAAGTGGCGCTATAGGTGGAGGCAACGGTGAGGCACAGGATTTCCCTGGCCTTCGTGGCCAGACGATGAAAGATTTCAAGAAATGTTCCAGGTGATGGTGCCGATGTGGTAAGGATTTCGTCAGCTCTTAGTAAAGAATAAACTTGATGAGGCGCAATATCGATGATATCTGAGTATGTCTTACCTCGGTTGTGGATTTTTAACGGTACTAGTTCAATTTCGTACTCGGCTTTGATTTCTTGTGGTAGACAGCTCACGCTATCGGTAACAATGGCGACATGACTCATAGGCTCCTCCCTTGCACCTCGGATAACTAGGTGCAGGTTACCACCTTAAATCGTTGTTGTCAATAGGTCACAATGAAGATAGGGTCATATCGAGTTTAGAAACACAAGGGAATTTTGGACCGAGAGGCAAAATCATGGTTTTTGAGATAGCATGGGAGAATTCAACCAAGTCAAGTTATGAAATCTTCCACTGTCACCCTGAGCGGTAGCGAAGGGTATCAAGACGTTGTCCTGAGAAACACGAAGGGTTCTTCGCTCGGCTCAGAATGACCGGTGATAGACCAGACAATCTGCTCAGCTAAGCAGGTTCAAAATGGCTGAACTCGCGGGCCTTTTTACCGCTCTACTATCTCAGTTGAGTAACCTTTGCTTGCCAGGTCTTTGATAAGCTGTTTAACATCTTCTTTATCAAGATGGAGGCACAGGTCCTGTTCCTTGCCTTCAACTGGTGGCATGCTGTGGAGAGAGACTATTTTGGCTCCAAACTTTCTAACAGCCTCCATAATCTCTTGTATGCTTTTGGCTTCGGCCCCCCTTGAGATGACTAGGCGTGCCCCCGGCTTGCCTATTCCCAACACCGGATTGAGTATTTTGTAGAAGAAATCGTTGGTTGTGGCTATGCCTACGAGATTATGGTCTTCCAGCACTGGCAGGGCGCCTACGCCCTTGCTTTGAGCCAAAGCTATAGCAGCTTCCACGGGCATATCGGGGTGGACTGTGACCACATCCTTTGACATGACTTCTTTAACTGTCATCTTTGCCAGTAGGTAATTGATTTCCCAGACGCTTAGGCTGGTAGCTGGTGATGGGCCTGAACGGGCTATACGCTCTTTGCTCACCATGCCGACTAATTTCCCTTTATCAATGACTGGCAGACGACGGATGTTATGAGCGTCCATGATTTTCCTGGCTTCCATTATCGGTGTATCGCTTGACACAGTAACTACATTCCAGGTCATAACGTCTCGAACTTTCATTTTTCACCTCCCTGTATATTTACCAGTAATTCTATCATAGACTGGAAGTGCTTAAAAGTGGTGTCAATGCTTGTTTTGAATAAATTTGTGTTTTTAGCTGCTGCTAGCTTTAGACCGAGTACGTTTGCCATAGCACTATCAGCTTATATCGCTGAACTTAAGATTATGCTACAATGGTTTGGGGGTACTGATATAAGGCGATGAGCGAGGGGCGTGAAGTTAGTATAAGGGTTAGGGTAGCGGCTATTCGTGATGGGACTTACGGCATCAGCATGACTATGCCTGATCGATTGATAGGTGAGTGGACGGATAGTGGAGCAAGCTCATTGGCGGTCACTGATGAGTATAATATCCGTATCTGTGGGAGAGGTGGAATTCAGCGATATATGCTGACTATGCCAGGAACACCTATACGAGGCGAACAGCTTTCTGATACTGAGGCTGTAATAGTTGTCTGCCTGTGAGCAGGCATGTCACAAAGTGGTGCTGATTATTCTAGGTGGTTGAGCTGAGAAGGTAACCTACCAGATAATCACGAATCGCTTGATAGTATCATCACGGGGTGCCGGTGTGAAGTTGTTAGTCTGGGAATAGCTCTTGCCTACAATTAATTTTACCTCGTGATCAAACTGTGGCTCAATAAATATTAAGCCTCTATCTGTAGTTTCGAAAGCTACTATGGTGTGACCGTAGCCTTCGGGGTGGAAAATATTGACGATAGCGCAACGGATGCCTGCAGCCTCGGCATTATTGTTCACTGCAGCAGCGAAGTCGACGCAGACATATTCATCTTCTGTATAGGTCTTTGAATTAGTGGTATCTTGGGCTAGAAATGCTTTCATTTCCTGATAGGTGGGATTGCGAAGGGCGTATCCGCTGGATGTTTCCTGTTCCGGGCTGGGCTTATAACCAGCCTCATAGCCAGATTTATAGCCAGCTTGATAACCTTCGTTTTTTCCTTGATTATATCCCTGGTTGTAGCTAGTTTCATGTCCTATTTGATAACCGTAAGTATAACTGAGAAATCCTGAGCCACCGCACAGCATGACGATGGCTAGGAATATGCCAAGTACAGTAGCTATTTTTTGGCTGTAATCCATAATGAACCTCCATATTATGATGTAGGGACAAGTCTTTAGAGCACCCAGAAAAATCTGCGATTTTTCTGGGGAACAGCTTTAGACCTGTCCGAGGCAGACGGGCGTGAAGGCCTGTCCCTACTCTCGCAAGTACAAAACAACAATTATGCTTGCCCATAGTTTACTACAACCATTAACGTTAGACAATGAAATCATAGTCTCATCCCATGTCCCATGAATAATGTAGAAGCGACCCTTTAGGGTCGCCTTTGCGAGGCTAAAGCCTCGCAGCTACAATTTAATTCGTTAGCGCGAAAGTCTTGACTATAAAGGGCTTAATGCAGTAGGCTATTAAGATAACATTAAAGGGAGGAAGAAGTATAATTTGTGGTGCCGTGGCATAAGAGGCGCTATTACTGTGTCGGAAAATACCAAAGAGGCTATAATAGCTGCGAGTAAAGAATTGCTTCAGAACTTAATGGAAGCTAATGAGGTAGAAATCAGCGATGTAGCTTGTATTTTATTTACCACGACACCTGACCTTAATGCCGCATTTCCGGCGGCAGCTGCCCGGGAGCTGGGCTGGACGCAGGTTCCATTGCTTTGTGGGCATGAAATGAATGTACCTGGAAGTTTATCCAGCTGTTTGAGAATCCTGGTGTTATTCAACACTAATAAAAGAAATGAGGAAATAGTGCATGTCTACTTGGGGGGTGCGGAGACACTTAGAGCGGAGGAGGAGAAACCTTGGCAGGATGAGGGCAAAAAATGATAGTGGTTATGAAAGTAGGCTCAGGCGATAAGGAAATTGCTGGAGTGGTTAAGCGGATTGAATCCGCTGGCTTGAAGGCGCATGTGTCTCAAGGCGTGGAGCGAACTATTATCGGAGTGGTAGGGCAAATTTTTCCGGAACTTGAGGGCATGCTGGAAATGCTTTCCGGTGTCGATGAAGTTATTCGGGTTAGCAAGCCATATAAACTTAGCAGCCGTGAATTCCACCCTTTAGATACCACAGTCAAAGTTGGTGGAATTACTATTGGTGGCAAGGAAATAGTGGTTATGGCTGGGCCGTGTGCTGTGGAAAGTGAGCAGCAGCTTTTGGAAACAGCCAGAGCTGTGAAAGCGGCTGGGGCAACCATTTTACGCGGCGGTGCTTTTAAGCCAAGCACTTCACCTTATCATTTCCGCGGTCTGGGTGAGCCGGGGCTTGAGCTTCTGGCTCAGGTCAAGAAAGAGGTTGGATTGCCAGTTATAACAGAAGTCATGTCATCCAGTGAAGTCGAACTAGTGGCGAGATACGCTGATATTCTCCAGATAGGCGCTCGCAATATGCAAAATTTTAATCTCCTTGAGGAAGTCGGTAAAACAGGTAAGCCTGTAATGCTGAAGCGAGGGCTATCGGCCACTGTTCAGGAGTGGTTGTTGGCCGCTGAATACGTCCTGGCCCAAGGCAATGAGCAGTTAATGCTTTGCGAACGAGGTATTAGAACCTTTGAAACCTATACTCGGAACACTATGGATATAAGTGTTATCCCAATTATTGAAAAAGTTAGCCATTTGCCGATTATTGCTGACCCGAGCCACGGCACAGGCAAGTGGTATTTGGTGATTCCCATGGCTTTAGCTGCAGTAGCTGCTGGGGCTGACGGTATAATGGTTGAGGTACATCCCAATCCAGACTTGGCACTTAAAGATGGTGCTCAGTCGCTCACCTTCGCTAATTTCCATCAACTCATGTCTCAGCTAAAATCTGTGGCTGAGGCTGTGGGCCGGCGCCTGGCTAATCCCTCTATCAAAGTAAAATCTTAGTTTTAATCCGGCAGCTGATTGGAGAAATCAGTCGTGCAGATTGAAAAAGAGCTAGCCAAAGTAAGACCACAAAAGGAGACGCTGCTTACCATCGGTGTCTTCGACGGGATTCACCTCGGGCATCAACGCTTGCTGACTCATTTGCGAGATGAAGCTCGGAGGAAGAACTGGCTCAGCGGTGTAGTCACCTTTAAATCCCACCCAAAAGCGGTGCTGTCCCCGGAGAATAAATTGCTCTGGCTAAGTGATTTGGAGGCTAGAATCAGTTTGCTTCGGGGTTTGGGAATAGATGTGATTGTTGCCTTACCCTTCACTCCTGAACTAGCTCGGCTCACCGCTCGAAGATTTGTTCAACTGCTTAAGGAGCATCTGAAAATGCGTGGCTTGATAATCGGTCCTGATTTTGCCCTGGGGAGAGGTAGAGAAGGCGATGCTGAGAAACTCCGACTTCTAGGACAGGAAATGGGCTTCAGCGTCGAAATCATACCGGCAGTGGTTCTTGATGGTCAGGTGGTAAGCAGTAGTGCTATTCGTCAGGCTTTGGCTCAGGGAGATATGAAAAAGGCGGAGAAACTATTCGGGCGACTTTTCAGTCTTAATGGTCAGGTTGTGAGTGGTGACAGGCGAGGCAGAGTCCTCGGGTTTCCTACTGCTAACCTGGAGCTAAAGCCGGAGCAGGCGTTGCCCAGCGATGGAGTTTATGCTACTATCGCCCATGTGGGCCATGAGCTCATGCCTTCGGTAACCAACATTGGTGTTCGCCCTACTTTTGGGGGAAGTAAGCGCCGGGTGGAAACCTGTCTCTTGGACTACCAGGGAGAGTTGCTTGGGCAAAAACTCACGATCGACCTTGCAGACAAGCTAAGAGACGAAAGACGTTTCAATACTGTGGAAGAACTGAAAGCTCAAATAGGAAGGGATGTAGAACAGGCAAGGCAAATTCTAAGCGAACGGATGAAATAATCGGGGGTTTGACCTAGAATATGGCCAGTCCTGACCTTAAATGGCTGTTAAAACGGGCAGTAGCTGAGACTATAGTTGAGTCTGAGCTAATAAAGCTACTTGAATCTGGGAAACCATTGAGGTTGAAGCAGGGTTTCGACCCCAGTTGCCCGGACATACATCTGGGACACGTGGTTGGCTTGAGGAAACTGCGTCAATTTCAAGAGATAGGCCATCGAGTTGTCCTTATCGTTGGTGACTGGACGGCCCAGATTGGCGATCCCAGTGGTATGTCGGCTACCCGTCCCATGCTTTCTGCGGAAGAAGTACAGGCTAACGCCCAGACTTATATGAAGCAATTTTTTAAGGTTGTTGATAAAGAGAAGACCGAAGTGAGGTGGCAAAGCGAGTGGTTTAGTAAATTTGGACTTGAGGATGTCATCAGACTCACCAGCAAGTTCACTGTTGCCCAATTCCTGGCTAGGGAAGACTTTGGCAATCGATACAGCTCGGGGCGGCCTATTGCTATCACCGAACTGCTCTATCCTTTGCTCCAGGCCTACGATTCGGTAGCAGTAGAAGCTGATGTTGAATTCGGCGGCACCGACCAGAAATTCAATTGCCTTGTGGGTAGGGAACTGCAGCAGATGAGGGGACAGCGTCCGCAGCAGGTGTTTCTTGTTCCACTTCTTATCGGCACTGATGGCAGTCAGAAGATGAGCAAGAGCCTGGATAATTACATAGGCGTTGATGAGCCACCAAACGAGATTTACGGTAAGGTCATGTCGATTCCCGATAGCCTCATAATTGACTATCTTGAACTGGTGACCGACGTACCGGATGAGGAAATTGCCGAGTTCAAGGTGCAAATGACAAACGGGTCAATTAATCCTATGGTTGTTAAGAAACGCTTAGCTTATGAAATCGTGGCTCAATTCCACGGGGCTCAAGCTGCTCGTGAAGCCGAAGAGCACTTTGCTAAGGTGTTTCAGAAAAGGGAGGCTCCGGAAGGGGGGGTAACGATTAAAGTTCCAACGGCTACAGTATCTATTGCAGGAATACCCCCGACCATTACGGCTGAACTAACTAAGGTCGGACTCACAAAGAGCCGTTCAGAAGCAAGACGTCTCTTAGCGCAAGGGGCTATTGAAGTAGATGGTAAGCCTGTAACTGAGGATATAGATGTGTCAACGCTTAAACCAGGTAGCGTAATCAAGGTAGGCAAACGGCGCTTTGTAAAGATTGCCGATAGTAATTAATCTGATTATCAAAAGTGGAGGTGTAAAATGCAGTTACGAATACCAGGACCTACCCCTTGTCCGCCCGAAGTTTTAAAAGCTGTAGGGGGGCAGATGATTGACCATCGAGGTAAACAATTCGGCGAGATTATACAGGATGTCACGCCAAAGCTGAAGCAGTTATTCCAAACCAAAAATGATGTATTTCTGCTTACTAGCTCAGGCACCGGTGGTATGGAGGCGGCTGTCATAAATACTCTGTCGCCAGGAGACAAAGTTTTGGCTCTTTGTTGTGGTTTCTTCGGCGACCGCTTTGCTGAGATTCCCGAGTGCTATGGCGGTGAGGTAAAGCGCCTCAATTTCGAGTGGGGCAAACCTTACGATCCAGACGCTGTGCGCCAAGCTTTGAAAGCTGATTCCGGAATCAAAGCGGTGTTGGTGACGCATAATGAGACTTCCACGGGAGTTACCAATGACCTGAAGTCTATCAGCACTATTGCCAAAGAGTTCGACAAACTTGTTCTGGTCGATGCTATAAGTGGGCTCGGTTCTATTGACCTGCCTGTCGATGCCTGGCAGTGCGATGTGGTGGTAACGGCTTCTCAAAAAGGCTGGATGGTGCCGCCGGGACTGGCAATGGTCAGCGTCAGTGAAAAGGCATGGCAGGCTCACGCCAAGGCTAAAATGCCTCGGTATTACTTTGATTTTAGTAAAGCTAAGAGCTATCTAGAGAAGGGGCAAACACCATGGACCCCCTGTGTTTCCACCTTCTTTGGCTTGACTGTGGCGTTGGATATGCTACTTGCCGAGGGCTTGCCTGATATTTTTGCCCGTCATGCCAGAATAGCTGGCCTTGCCCGAAGCGGAGTTAAATCTATGGGCTTATCTATGTTCCCCGACGAGAAGTATGCTTCCAACACGGTTTCAGCTATTAAAGCTTCGGAAAAACTCAATGTAGCCAAGTTGCTTCAGATGCTAAGGGATGAGTATAAAGTAGTGCTGGCTGGGGGACAGGGCAATCTTGCCGGTAAAATATTCCGCATTGGCCATCTCGGCTGGATTAAAGAAAAGGATATTAAAGAAGTCTTAGACGCTATAGCTAAAGCTCTGCCCAAGGCAAGTTCATAAGCAAAATAAAATAATTAAGAGGAGCTGTATAACAATGTTGCATGTCATTCTGAGCGGAGCGAAGAATCTAGAGACCCTTCGCTTTAGCTCGGGGTGACAGCCGGGCATTTCGAACGGGGGATGGTATCCGCCATGAAAATTCTTATTGCCGATCCTGTAGCTAAGGAAGGGATAGAAGCTTTAAAGGCTCAGGCTGAAGTCGATGTCAAGCTCGGGCTTAAGCCGGAGGAGCTTAAGAGCATAATTGGTGATTACGAGGCCTTAATAGTCCGCAGTGAGACTAAAGCCACTGCCGACATCATTCAGGCTGGCAGAAAGCTTCAGGTTATTGCCCGGGCTGGTGTTGGCCTGGACAATGTTGATGTGGAGGCTGCTACCAGGCAGGGTGTGGTGGTGGTCAATGCTCCCACTGGCAATACCATGGCTGCTGCTGAGCATACCATCGCCATGATGCTGGCTCTGGCTCGCCACATTCCGCAGGCTAATGCCAAGCTCAAATCAGGTGTCTGGCAGCGAAGTGATTACATGGGTATTGAGCTCAGGAGCAAGACCTTAGGCATCATCGGGTTGGGCAATGTTGGCTCCGAGGTTGCCAGGCGGGCTCAGGCCTTTAAAATGCGGCTCATTGGTTATGACCCCTTTGTCTCCGCTGATTACGCCCGCAATTTGGGTGTAGAGTTGGTGTCTCTGGAGCAGTTGTTGAAGGAGTCTGACTTTATCACGCTTCATCTGCCGTTGACTTCCCAGACCAAGCGGCTGATTGGTGCCAAGGAACTAAGCAAGGTGAAACCAACAGTGCGTATTATCAACTGCGCCCGTGGTGGGCTTATTGATGAAGAAGCCTTGTTTAAGGCAGTGGAGGCGGGAAAGGTTGCTGGCGCGGCTATAGACGTCTTTATCAAAGAGCCAGTGACCGATAGCATACTTTTCCAAAGTGACAGGATTATCGTCACTCCCCACCTTGGCGCCTCCACTACTGAGGCGCAGGCCAGTGTTGCCCTTGAAGTTGCCGAGCAGGTCATGGCTGTATTGAACGGCCAGCCAGCCAGATATGCTGTGAATGCTCCCCAGATTCCAGCTGAGATGCTGGCTTTGCTGGCTCCATTTATGTACGTGGCTTCAACCCTGGGTGGCTTGGCCAGGCAGCTAATGGAAGGGCAGATAAAGAGCATCCAGATTAAACACAACGGGGAGATTGCCAATTATGATACCAGCGCCATAAAAGCATCAGTAATCGGCGGTTTGCTGGAAGGGATAAGTGAAGAGAGGGTTAATCTGGTCAATGCTACCATTATTGCTGCCCAGCGTGGCATAAAGATTATAGAGCAGAAGGAAACCACCTGTGAAAATTACGCTAGTCTGGTTACTTTAGAAGTTATCACCGATGCTGGAACGACTACGGTTGCTGGCACCGTGTTGCGTGGCGAAACTCACATCGTCAGGGTTAATGATTTCTGGCTAGACATTACACCTACTGGCGGTTATTTCTTGTTCAGTGACCATCGTGACCGCCCTGGGCTTATTGGTGCTGTAGGCAATATAACCGGCAAGGCAGATATTAATATCAGCTCCATGCAACTGGTCCGACTCCAGCCCAGGGGCCAGGCGCTTATGATTCTGGCCCTGGACGAGGCTCTTCCTGAGGAGCAAATACAGGAAATACTGGATCTCCCAGATGTCTATACTGCCAAGCTGGTAAAGCTGTAGAACTGGCTTTGCTATAGTGACACTAAAAACATGTAGCCACGACCCTTTAGGGTCGTGCCCACGAGGCTAAAGCCTCGTGGCTACATGCGTTTAGGACAGCTCTCTTCTCCCAAGAAAAGCCTGAAAAAATGATACACTGTCCCTTTTATTGTCCGCTTGGAATTTGATATACTTATAAGATAACCTAGGGCAGGTCGCAAATTCGCCAAATTCAGTATTGGGATTTTCGGTTAACTGTGAAAGCCACGCCAACCTCAAGAGATAAACAAAAAGGGAGCAGGGCATCCGAGAGAAGCCGGCAAAAGCTGAGTGAGTCATCGGACCTGGCTCAAGCTTTGCTACGTTGTGCCGGGACAGGGATTTATATTGTCCAGGACGGAAAATTTCAATATGCCAATCCCCTGTTTCAGGAAATAACAGGTTATTCAGAGCTAGAATTATTGGGCATGCATTCTCTGGATCTTGTTTATCCCGAGGATAGGGAAGCAGTCAGAAAGAAAGCTATAGAAAGCCTGAAGGGCTACAGTTCTCTCCCCTATGAGTACCGGTCTGTAAGGAAGAATGGCGAGATAATCTGGATTTTAGAAAAGGTTACCTCCACGGAATACAAAGGGAAACGAGCCGCGGTGGGAAGCTTTATGGACATAACTGAGCGCAAGCAGTTGGAGCAAAAACTCGCTGACATGGCCACACATGACCCATTGACTGGCTTGCCCAACAGGTTATTGTTGAATGACCGCCTCGCTGTTGGGTTGACTCAGGCGCAGCGCAATGACACTAGGCTGGCCGTAATGATGCTCGATTTAGACCGATTCAAGGATGTTAACGATATACTGGGACATGGTGTCGGTGACCAGTTGCTAAAAGCTGCTGGAGAGCGGTTGACAGGCCTTATGCGTAAGAGTGATACGGTTGCCCGTATGGGTGGCGACGAGTTTGTGTTGTTGCTACCACAAATCGCTAAGATAGAAGATGCTACCAAGGTTGCCCAGAAGATCTTAGAAGCCTTTCGAAAGCCGTTTATGTTTGGTGGTCATCAGATTTATACCACAGCCAGCATCGGCATTGCCATCTATCCGGAAGATGGTGAAGATGTTGAAACCTTGTTTAAGAATGCCGACACCGCGATGTACTGGGTTAAGGAACAAGGCCGGGACAACTATGAGCTCTACTGGTACGACGGCACAAAGACCTTGTGAAAAGGTAAAGGTTGTATTTTTATAGTGCTCCCTCGAGACGGTTGATGACCAGGGCGGTGGGCAATTTGGGGTAGAAGTAAGTTGATTTTCCCGGCATCTTGTCGTTGGCATCAGCGATTGCCTTAATGGTCGCTACTGGTATAGGATTCAGTAGAAAAGCCAGTGGGCATTCACCGCTTTCCACCAGTCGGTGAGCTTCTACAATATTTGGAGTATAGACAACGCTGCTGCTTTTATCGAGGGCTGTTAGCTTGTCGATAACAAGATGTTGGACAATGCTGACGTCTAGCCTTTTATAGACTTTAGAATGACCCTCAGGCATTATTTCCTTGACGGATGTGGACTGGCGGGGTCTCAAAGCTACAATACTGCCTGGCTCCAGCCCTAAGACCCTTGTAGTGGTACCTCTTATCTCAGGCAAGCCAGTTTCGCCTAATGGGGCAGATTCCACTTCAAAAAACGTTTCCACCTGGTTTTTCAATTCAGCCAGAGCTTTAGAATCTATGTTACGCACCAAGCGGTGGACAGGTAGCACGATAAGTCCGGGGTCGGAGAAGGACACCAGCGTCATCATGATAAAATTAAAGGCTTCATTGCCCTTGCCAGACGAAGTTTCTTGTCGCCTTTCATCCCGGTAAGCCAATGCTGTCTCGTAACGATGATGTCCATCTGCGATATAAATGGGCTTGGAAGCCAGGAAGTGGCTGACTCTCTGGACGAATTCAGGTTCGTTAGCTACCCAGAGCTTGTGTATTTCACCAGCTTCGGTAAAGTCAATCGCCGGCTTACGGCTGGTCTGCGAAGTTAATAACTTGGTGACTTTCTGTCCAAGGTCTTCATAGAGGCCAAGGAGCGGACTGAAGTTGGCAGCGCAGGCTCGTATCAAGTCTAGGCGGTCGCTTTTAATCCCGGGAACGGTATTTTCATGAGGAAATATAATCTTTTTCTCCCATGGTTCCAGTCTGACACAGGCCATTAGGCCAAGGCGTCGTTTTCTGGTATTTTGATAGGTGAAGGTGTGCTCGTGAATGTAGAATGAAGGTACGTGGTCAACTACCAGTACCCGGTCTTTTAGCCACTGGTTGAAAGTAGCACTAGCCCGGCTGTGTTTATTGCTGGCTTTTGTATCTTTGGGCAGCACTATTCCATGCTCAAGGCGAATGACATTGTATTCGCTTTTCTTGTAGTAGGCTCTCTGCTCTTCCGGGGAGATGACATCGTAGGGTGGGCAGATGACCGATGCCATGTCTCCGACGATTTCTTGATTGTAACGTACGCCTGAAAAAGGACTGATCTCAGCCAAGTGTTTCCTCCATTTATATTATAGCGATTTCTCAAGTCCACTCCACCAGGCCTCCCCCACCTGTTTGAGAGATAAGTCTATGTAGCCTTTTAATATCAATCGCTTGCCGCCTACTGTGCCAAGTCTTGTTGCCGCTATCTGGTAACGAGCGGCGAGTTTTTGTAATTTCCGGGCTGATTTTGGCACTACTGAGACTATAATTCTCGATTGAGCCTCACCGAAAAGAGCTGCATCCAGCCTTCCTTCGACCTCCCAGTTATGACTAACGAAACCGAGACTGTTAGCCAAGCAGCTTTCTGCCAGGGCAACGGCTAGCCCACCTTCGGAACAATCATGGGCCGAGTTTATGAGCCCTCGCCTGATTGCCTCAAGACAGCAACGCTGCAAGCGCTTCTCCATCCCCAAATCAATATAGGGGTTTCCCTTTATTATACCGTGAATTAATTCGAGATATTCGCTGCTGCCAATACTGCTATCAACGGGTTGGCTATCGCCCAGCAAAAACACCATGTCACCTTCATTTTTGAATCCAGAAATGCAATGTTTGGCTACGTCCTCAATAAGCCCGACCATTCCGACCACTGGAGTCGGATATATAGCTTTGCCTTTGGTCTCATTGTACAGGCTGACGTTACCGCTGATAACCGGGATTTTCAGCTCTCGGCAGGCTCGAACCATACCATTGATGCACTCTTTCAGTTGATAGTAAACATCGTCTTTCTCTGGATTGCCAAAATTGAGGCAGTCGGTAATAGCCAGAGGCTGAGCACCGCTGCAGACCAGGTTTCTCGCTGCTTCAGCCACAGCGATAACACCACCGAGGTAAGGATTTACATAGCAGTAACGGGCATTGCCATCGGTAGTTAATGAGATAGCCTTTTTTGTCCCTTTAATGCGCAGCACAGCAGCATCACTGCCGGGGAGAACTACGGTGTTATTGCCCACCTGGTGGTCGTACTGGCGGTATACGCAACGCTTGCTGGCGATATTGGGTGATGCTAGCAAACGGAGAAGAGTTGAGTTCACTTTCTTCCGTGATAGATCAGGAATTGAGGTGACATCGAATGCCTGTAATCTGTTGAGCCATTCCGGCTTTTTGACTCGCCGTTGGTAAATGGGTGGTGAAGTCAGCAAGTTTACCGGCACCTCAGCCATCACCTTTTTTCCTTCTCTAATCCAGGCTACGCCATCGCCGGTTACTCGCCCGATTATATCCGAGCGCAGTTCCCAGCGGTCAAACAGAGCCTTCACTTTGTCCTCATAACCTTTCTTCACCACCACCAACATCCTCTCCTGCGATTCGGACAGCATAACCTCGTAAGGAGTCATACCCTTCTCTCGACGTGGCACTTTGAGGACATCGATTTCAATGCCACCGCCGCCCCTGGCTGCTGATTCCACGGCCGAGCTGGTCAGTCCAGCGGCACCTAAATCCTGCATGCCAGCAATCCAATCGGTTTCGGCCAGCTCGAGGCAGGCTTCTATAAGCAGTTTCTCCAGAAAGGGATTGCCAACCTGGACTGTTGACCTTAACTCCCGCTCCTCCTCAAATGTCCTCGATGCCAGACCGGAAGCGCCATGTAGTCCGTCACGGCCGGTATCGGCTCCGACTAGCATGAGCAAGTTGCCTTCTCCGTAGGCTCTTGCCCTGACCAGGTTCTTAGCTTCGGCAATACCCAAACATAGCGCATTGACCAGCGGGTTAGATGAGTAGCAATTGGCGAAAAAAATCTCGCCGCCGATGTCGGGAATCCCCAGGCAGTTGCCGTAGCCAGCAATGCCGCCAACTACTCCACCGAAAAGATATCGATTGTGAGGATCGGTCAGAGGACCGAAGCGAAGAGAATTCATGAGGGCAATTGGCCGGGCTCCCATGGTGAATATATCCCGAACAATGCCTCCCACCCCCGTTGCTGCCCCTTGGTATGGTTCGATTGCCGAGGGATGGTTGTGGGACTCTATCTTCATGACCAATACAAGCCCATCGCCGATGTCCACCACTCCAGCATTTTCTTCCCCGGGCTTGACCATAACTCGCTGGCTCCTTGATGGCAGCAGCTTAAGCAGCGCCTTGGAGTGCTTGTAACCGCAATGCTCGCTCCACAGCGCTCCAAACATCCCCAGCTCAACTTCAGTGGGCTCTTTGCCGAGCCGTTCAACTATGAGCTGATACTCCTTCTCGCTCAGGGCGATTTCATCAAGCGTTTCTTTAGATATTGGCAATTATTGACTCCCAGATAATATTGCCATCGCTGCTGCCTAAGAGAGGCTCACAGGCGCGTTCAGGATGCGGCATCATGCCTAATACGTTACCCTTTTTATTCATGATGCCAGCGATATTGTGCAAGGAACCGTTAGGATTAGCGGCATCGTTTATCTCACCTGTTGAAGTTGAATAGCGGAAAATAATGCGTTTTTCAGCCTCTAATTCAGCCAGCATGGCATTGTCGGCGTAGTACCTGCCTTCGTAATGAGAAATAGGAATTTTGAGCACCTGCCCATTTTGACATTGTGAAGTGAAGACAGTCGAAGTATTTTCTACTTTAAGATATGTCCACTGACAGCGGTATTCCAGGTGGTCATTGCGCAGTAATGCCCCGGGGAGGAGTCCGGATTCACACAGGATCTGAAAGCCGTTGCAGATGCCGATGACCAGCTTACCCCGAGAGGCGAAATTCTCTAGTGATGTCATTACCTGGGAAAAGCGAGCAATAGCCCCAGGTCTCAGGTAGTCACCGTAGGAAAAACCACCGGGCAGGATGACGCAATCATACTTGGAAAGGTTTGTCTCTTTGTGCCAGATATAGTCAACATCCTGGTTCAGGATATCGCCGAGGGCGTAATAACAGTCTCTGTCGCTCCAGGTGCCGGGAAAGACAATAATGCCGAACTTCATAGTTGCTACTCTGAATAACAAAGATGGCGGCACTCTCTGCCGCCGAATATTATCCCATCAAAAATAAAAGAGCAAGATGCAATACCTAGGTGCTGCTCAGGAGTTCTGAGACAACATCACTCACTTTCTGCCCTTGAGCTCTTCCTTTAAGCTGGGGCATAAGCTGGGACATGACTTTACCCTTATCCTTCGGACTTATTGCCCCCATTTCGCTGATTACCTTACGGGCTGCGGCTACGAGCTCTTCCCGGCTCATCTGCTCGGGCAGATACTCTAGAAGGATTGCCAACTCTGCTTTCTCATTAGCCACTAAATCTGGGCGGTTGCCCTTCTCGAAAGCCTCAATGCTCTCACGCCGCATCTTAGCTTCTTTTTCTATAACACTTAATATACCTGGATCATCCAAAGTCTTTTGTTGGGCAATTTCGGCGTTCCTCATACTAGCCAGGACCAGACGGAGCACCAAACATCGTCGTTTGTCCTCTTTTCTTATTGACTGTTCGAGGTCACTTCTAATTCTTTGAACCAGAGTCATCTTCTAGCTGCTCCTGGCGCTTTTTCGCCGTTTTGCCGCTTCCTTCCGCTTCCGCTTTATACTTGGCTTCTCGTAGAATCCGCGACGGCGGGTTTCGCTAATTATACCTTCCTGTTGCACTTTCTTGCTGAAACGCCGTATCAGGCTCTCGAAGCTTTCCCCCTGCGAAAGTTTTACTTCAGGCACACGACATCACTCCCTTCTTTAACTAATTGAGATACTTGCCTGAAACAGGCAACTTGCAGAAACAAATTTTATCCCTTCTCCGTAATAGTGTCAAGCTGAATGTCAAAGATGTGACGAATGCAATTTCTCTGTTTACAAATGTAGTGGCGGGGCTTTAGCCCCGCCACAGAGAATTGACCCTAAGGGGTCGCAACTGCATTGAAAACTTATTGCTGATAAGCACCCTTAAGGGGGACTGGCACTTCAGGGCAGCTAGGCCTTTAATTAGTGGAGCAGAAAAATCTGACCAAGAGCAGGAGCGGTACTAGCTGCATACTATTCGTACCTCTCCTATTAAGCCAAGGCAGTAGCGTTAAGGATAGTCGCTACGATTTTATGCTATACTTACTAATTAATCTTGGGGTATTATGTTCTGGCTAACGGTTAAGCTTTTATTGCTCCGATGATCGCTAATACAGCAATCACCACTCCACAGATAATGTTTACCCAGCTGATAGCAGGAGCGATGATACCTGTAAGCAGAATCCAGATACCAAGAACGCATATTGACCAGCCTATCCACTTCATTTTATCTTATCTCACCTCCTTCTTGTTTTGGTTTAGTATAGAGCTACTGCCTTGACTTCACTTTAAGTTTAAAGAGTAGTGTTATACCTCGTATAATGAGGTACATAGTAGGACGAGGTACATTGTATAACGAGGTATAATTTTTGTCAAGTGGGTAGCTAATGCAATTCCTCTGTTTACAAATGTAGTGGTGAGGCCAAAGCCTCGCCACAGGAAGGCGACCCTAAGGGGTCGCAACTGCATTGAAAACTTATTTTGATAAACACTCTCCAAAGGGGGCTGGCATTTCGAGATGCTTTGAGCTTATAATAAGTGGTGCAAAAATCCGACTAAGAGGAGGCAGTGATGGCTGTATACCTAATGCTGACAACGCTCACTGGTGAAGGCAGAAAAAGAATCGAGGAGTATCCTGAGTGGCTTAAGGAGATCAATAAGGAAGTGGAGTATATGGGGGTTAAAATATTGGCTCAGTACGGACTTCTGGGACAGTATGATTTCGTCAACATCGTTGAGGCGCCGAGCGATGAGATTGCGGCTAAACTGGCGATACATTTAAGTGCCCGAGGCGGCCTTCAGACCTTAACCCTCACGGCAATACCCCTGGACAAGTTGATTGCCACTCTGAAAAAGAAGACAGAACCATTTTAACGTTTGATGCCTTGTTTTTTAAGGAAGGTATCTCACTCGTGCTATCCGCGTGTTCACAGAACTACTGAGTTGGATTGTGTTTGATATGAATTCAATCTCGTTTTGTTTAGCTGTATAACTGGGGCAAGACCCAAGCAGACAGATTTCTAGAAGAAAGGAGAAATCGAAGTGACTACGAGCAAGGCAGTGTTATTGAAAGTACAAGACAAAGTGGCGACAATTACACTTAACCGACCTGAAGTTAGGAATGCTGTTAATGGGGAGGTACTTGATGGGCTTAGAGCGGCTGCTGAGCATATACTTTCTGAGCCTGAAATACGAGTAGCTATAATTACCGGAGCTGGAGACCGCGCTTTCTGCTCGGGATTGGACCTCAAGGCGGCCATGTCAGGTGAGGGTATCGTGCCCACCCGCGCTGTCCGTTCCGAATTTGAGGCTCTTCAGATGGGCGGACAAATTTATACCATGTTCGAGACGCTGCCGGTACCAGTCATAGCTGCCATTAACGGCTACTGTCTGGGTATTGGCCTTGAACTGGCGCTGGTTTGTGATATAAGGCTTGCCTCAGAAACGGCTATCTTCAGTATCCCTGAAGTGCAGATGGGCAGTATTCCCGATTTTGGGGGAACGCAACGCTTGACCAAAATAGTTGGCATCGGCAAAGCCAAGGAGCTCATATTCACTGGCCGGAGGATAAATGCTGATGAGGCTTTGAGGATAGGGCTGGTTGAGTATGTTTGTCCCTTGGATAAACTCATGGAAGAAGCAAGGAATCTGGCTCAGGAGATAGCCTCTGTAGCCCCGTCACTAATCCAGGGCGCCAAGCGAGCCATCAATGTGGCTGCGTCTTATCCCTTGGAGATAGGCTTAAACTATGAGGCAATCACAGCAGTGGTTACCCGTCAGGATATAAGGCAGGGCTCTGCCTCCCTCTTGGAGAAATCCAAATCGTAGCCTGAAAGTGGCGACCTAAATCGTCATTCTGGGCCCTTTACTCATTGTTATTCTGAGCGAAGCGAAGAATCTGGAGCAGAGCTACCGAAGAATCTGTTAATTACAGAAAGCTGATTACGGTCCAAGCTCGTCGAGGAGTTTAGCGTAGTCCAATATCCTGCGGATTACAGTGCTTAAAACGGTGAGCTGCAGTTCCCTGTCCATAAAGTTGAACTCGTTCCTCTGCAGGATTTCAGCGGCAGCTCTTTGCACTGTCTCGTTGAAGTTTCTTGTTTGCTGGTACAGCTCAATAATGCGGTTCTCGAACCTTTCTGTTTGGCGTATCCCTTCTTGTAAGATTTGCCTTGCCTCGTCACCGGTGACAACGCCGTAATGCTCAAAGGCACATATTTCAACTTCACAGCTTGTTAGCCTTTCCAGCGACTTCTTGTACATGGCAAAGTTGTATTGTGGCCCCGGGAAGAAAACTCCGCTCGTATCATCTGTGGGAGGTGGGGCCGCATCCGAAGGGAACAAGGCCTTCAACTTTGGGATATAAGTGGCAATAGAACATTGGGTATGACCAGGCACTTCCATGAAATGTATTTTTATGCCATCGCCAAGGTCTATAATGTCCTTTTCCGTGATGATGCGGTCGACATGGATCCCATCGAACTTCAAATTCAACCTCTCATACTCACTCTGTAGTCCCAGCCTATCAATCATTTGCCTGTTGGCAGCAGCGATGAAGTTCACTGCCTTTTCCTTGGCGAAAACCTTCTCAGAGTATGCCGAGGCGAGTATCTGGATATTCGGGAATTTCCTCTTTAGATAAGGCACAGCCCCACAGTGGTCGAAGTGAGAGTGGGAAACCACCAGGTACCTAAGCTTGTTGAGATTGAGGTCTATTGCTGAGAATTGCGCTTCCAAGGATGGCGCTACCCAGCTCATCCCGCCACCGATAATCATCGCCTCTTTGCCCTTGAGCAAGTAAAGGCAATTATCCGTTGCGCCTAAAAAATCTAATCTGTCTGTGACTTTACCTGGTTCTCTGATCCACATGTAAATTCCTTGCTGTTTCGTATTGAGGTATAGTAGGTCCATGCTTTGACATGAAGTCATATCATACCACGGCACAATCTTCGGAGTAAACCGCTTAGAAGTAGGACGCCACTTTTATTTACACTAAGGTATAATCACGGAAAAAGTTAATGGTATGCAACAAACGGCGTTCCCATGCCCTGCCTGTGGGTCGCAAAAGTTATAGGTGCAGGATCCTGCCGGGCTTGTGGTTAGAGCCTGAAATATAGGCGTCCTCAGTGTGGCAGTGTCATCGGTCCCAGATTCACAACTTGCCCAAGATGTAGCACAATGCTATATTGGCTGGTAAAGGAGCAGGCAACACCTTCATTTGAGGGAGGAACTACGATGTATCAAGAGCAAGACACAAGTCGCAAAGAAGGAAGGCCCAAAATGAGAGGGAATGTCTGGAGGTCTATAGTCATTGGCCTAGTTTCAGTCATAGTGGTCATTTGCATTGTTTTTGCTTTTCCTATTGTGAAAGTGCCGGTGGAAGTCGTTGAGACATACACTGATACTGAGTATAAGGAAGAAGCTTATACCGAACGTGAGCCTTACACTGTTCCAGCTACCGGAGAGGTAACGGGAAGAAAGTCGGAAGCTTTTTATGACGATGCCTTGGTCGAATTGTGGCGTAGGGTCATGCCTGACCGTTGGGGAACTGAGGTTTATTTTACAATTGATTTAACTGGAAAATTAAATCCTACCGTTTCAGGCTCCTGGAAAGTTGAGGATGTATCTAACTCATACTATGTTTCAATTACTGACCCTGGTTTCAATCTGGTTTATCAATACACAGGCTCAGAAGGTGTTATCCAAGCCGATGACTTCACGTTTGCACCTAAATACTCGGGCATGTATGTCATGCGCCTTTCCACACATTACATAAGGATCGGCAAATATGGAAGGTTGACATTGGTTTTGAACTGGGACGAGGTAGTAACTAAAGCTAGCGAACTTACTGAATATAGGGAAGTAACTAAATATCGTAAAGTGCCGGTTGAAGTAGAGAAAAAAAGAGCAGTAACTAAATACGAGAAGATTTCAGTCTGGGGATTGTTGTTTAGGGAAGCTCCTAAGACTCAGTGACACAAGAGAAGCGTTTGACCGATGGGCTCAGAGCATCCAAAATAGCGGTTTCAGCAATTGTCCGATGTTCCGGAAATCTAATCTATCAACGACTTTACCCGGCTCTCTGATCCACATATCAACTCCTCATTGATTTCTACGAAGTGGTGGTAGATTTTTGCTCGGGCATGGAAGTATATCATATTATGGCGCAGTAGCTTGAAATAAGATAGTGTTTTATTTTAGCTCGGTTGCTAAGTATGGCCAGGGCGACGTGTAGTACCTAATGAGCTGCCTGGAGTAACAGTTAATTTGGTGGTATTGGGTCACCAAATTAGTAAAGATTTTTTGATGTGTAGTCAAATTTATGTATAATCTGTTTGAAAAAAGAAGTCTGAAAGGAGAAAAGTGTAAAGATGAGTATAGCTGATAGGGATGAAGTGAAGCAGGTTTTTCAATACCCTATTCTCGAGGCTATCGCGCGGCGAAGGTCACGCAGGTTCCCACTGGGTTGCACTTTGCCCTCGGGTGCTATCCAGCATGTCTCTCAGCGGTCACCCGTACCGCTGAATGACCTCGAGGCGGCTATACTCTGTTGGTCAGGGGCAGGGATAACCGGCAGCATTGCTGGTGACCTTTCCACCAAAGCCGGAGGGAATGCATTTGGCACCTGGATAGGTAGAGCTACTCCTTACCCCTGCAATGTTCATAATACAAAGCTATTTTTCACCAACGATAACGGGACTTTCGTCTATGACCCCAAAAAGGCGACTAAACCAGTGGAAATTGACACCGAGGCAGACCGGGAGAAAATAATGACCTACTACAAGGAGGACTGTATCAAAGTCCTGGATGAGAGGGTTGAATTTGTCCCCAAAGCTCTTCTTGGAGCCATGCACTGGAATATTAATCAGCCCGGTACCACTATTTTCATTCCTATTGTTGATCAGTCAGAGGAGTATATCGATATCCTGCTTGGTATATTTGACAGTGAAGGTTACGGTTACAGATTGTTCGACGATATTAAGGGACGTTCAGCAGGACTCCAAGAGTGGATTGATGCCGGCAAGTTAAAGGGACCGGAGGTTCCCCTTTCATCCTTTGAGTATAATCTGTTGTTGAATAATCTTGCTCCAGCATATCTCATGCTGGAGAACATACATCTAGTAGCTGAAGCAATGGGGTTGGGCTCGGTGATATTTGGCGGCTACACAGGGCAAATAATGCTGGGTATCACGCCCATGAGCAAAGGGCTTGGCTTTCGTTCTCAAATAGGGAAAAATGGTAAACCCAACCCTGTCGGCCTTGCCGGTGTTTTCGAAGCCCATTGTCCACCCTATTATGAAAGCATGGACGAGGCTGTAGACGCATTTGTTGAGAAGAAGTTTGGTTCTGGTGGGACATATAGCGCTGAATATAAGGGAGTTGTGCCGTTTAAGGATTGGCAGCTAGTTCAACCGGGCTATAATAAGCCGTCTAAGCTATCAATATACCAGGTTAAGTCATTATGTACCTATGTCTATGAAACTTACGGCAGGATACCGGCGACTTATGATACAAAATTGCTGCCAGTTTGGCTTCAGGTTCACCATCTTGACCTGGATTTTTATGATAAACATCTTGCCGAGGGAATGGTGACTGAAGCACAGAGGCACCACATGAAGCTTTGGCACAAATAGTTCAGTGCCAATTTAGATGCTATCAAATCCTATAAGTTACGCCACATTCTCAGGCACAGCGGCTAACTGTTGCCATTATTCAAACTCGTTCTTCGATAATGCTGTGAATACGATAGCTGCTATTCCCAAGAGCCATGAGGGGAAGAATGCAGCTATGGAGCCAGCAAGTGCTAATCCCCACACCTTCCTTTGCAGTGCGTAGATGCCACCCACTATAGCCAGTATTCCCACGATAGCTAGGGGTACGGATAGCGCCATGAAAATAGGCCACAAATATGTGGGGACGTCCGGCACAAATCGCATCACACCACCCATGAAGATAAACATAAGGGCGCAGATTAAGCCGAAGCCACCGGAAATTATGTCCAGAATCCCAGCCGTCGTTGGCATCCATGTCTTTTTGTTTTCCATTCTGTCACCTCCTTACTTCGATTATTCTAGATTTTAGCCGGTTGTATGGTCAAATATTTATGAGTCCCTCATACTATTTACCACAAGTGGCTTAGAATGTCTAGTGGTCAACCTCAGAGTGTTCAGCAACCCTACCTGTCGTCCTGTGCCCTTAGACACAACCGTTTCTAAGTCCATTTGACACGGTCGTTCTGAGTCATTCGCCACTGTCGTTCTATGTTCTATACCTGTCATTCTGAGCCCCCGCCTCTGTCATTCTGAGGGAGCGGAGCGACCGAAGAATCTAGAGCCCCTTCGCTTTTGCTCGCGGTTACAAGAAAACGCTCTCAGCTTATCATTTGACTTGAGCCACTGTTCACTATTATTATTGTCAGGCACGTGGATTTCATGCCAGCGTAGCTCAGTGGTAGAGCAGCGGTTTCGTAAACCGCCGGTCGTGAGTTCGACTCTCACCGCTGGCTCCATCTTAAGCGCCTCTTCAAATGCCAAGCCTGCAATAAATGGCTCGCCAAACCCCTCTAGCAAGCAGCTGTGTGGGGGTGGGGCCACACCCCACCCCCACACAACGATGGAGTGTTGGATGAACTTTGGATGCTTGACAAAACTAACTCGGCTACTTAAAGTTTGAATTGGCGGGTTCGTGCTGCTAGTGTCCCGAATGTGGTGGAAAAAGGAATCGGCATATCCTACCCTATAGGAAAGCCAAATAAAAACAAAGGAGGATATACCGATGGAGAAAGGAT
>VGNX01000017.1 GCA_016865855.1 Chloroflexota bacterium
TGTCAATTCTTGTCCCTTATGGTATCCTTTCTCCATCGGTATATCCTCCTTTGTTTTTATTTGGCTTTCCTATAGGGTAGGATATGCCGATTCCTTTTTCCACCACATTCGGGACACTAGCCCTCTTTCCGACCCAGTACTTCTTTATAGGTGTCTCTTTGAACGATATACTGCATAATCTCAGAGGTGCCTGAGGCAATCCTTCCCAGCCTCACGAAACGCACATAAGACTCTATAGGGTATTTGTTTGTATAGCCAATCCCGCCTAAAACTTGAAGGGCCGTATCAGCAATTTCATAACCCATCTCCCCCGCCAAATACTTTGCCTCGGCAACTTCCTTCATGGCTTTAGGGCCATATTTATCCACCAGCCGGCATCCCCTTATAATCATAGTCGCAATAACATCCCTCTTTATAATCATATCTGCCACCATGTTATAGACCGTAGGAATTCGGCTTAAGGTCACACCAAAGGCCTCACGCTCGAGAGAATATTTAATAGCTTCGTCTATACACCGCCTAGCTCCCCCAAACGCTCCCGCAGCAGTGCTAAGCCTCTCCCATATTAAGATGGTATCCAGAACCCCCATACCATCACCCTCCTTGCCCAGTATATTGTCTTCCGGAACTTTGATGTTTTTCATAATCGAATGAGATACACCTGCTCCGTGGTAGCCCATCATCTTGAACTTTTCCACCACCTCAATACCCATCTCCCGATCAATTAAAAAGGCAGAAAGTCCGCCTTTCAAAGCTGGCCTACTTGAATCCGTAATAGCGAAAGTGAGAAAGAAGTCTGCACCTAAACCGCCAACTTGAAAGCGTTTCTCCCCGCTGATAGTATAAAAATCTTTGTCCAAGACTGCCTTGGTCTTGTAGCTATTAATATCGGAGCCGGCTCCAGGTTCTGTCATTGCAATAGCTGCAACCTTCAGGCCTTGAGCTATAGGAATAACATAATCTTGCTTTTGTTTCTCAGTTCCATATTCGCAGATAGCGTTTCCAACCCACCCAGTGGAACACCCCGGACAACTTAAGGCCGGACCCACATAGGCTAGCTCTTCGCTCTTAATAACTTCATAAACAAGCTCCCTGTTTTTGCCTCCGTATTTTTCAGGCAAACACATCCCAAAATAGCCCTTCTGTCCCAGAATCCTAACCAACTCAGTGGGAAAATCTATCTCGTCTCTCTCCTGTTTTTCCGCCAGTCCAAGGGGAACGATTTCTTTATTAACAAACTCTCTAAATTCTCTCCTAAAATTCAACTCTTCTCGGGTCATCAATATATCCGGCATTTTAAGACCTCCTCTCATTCATTAGAATTTTGTGCCTTAGTAATTCGTATGGCATTCCTTGGACAAAGAGCAATGCATGTATCACAGGCATAGCAGGCTTCTACTTTTGTTGCTTTTACATCTCTACTCTCTTTGCTGAAAACTTTCACGGGGCAAAAATCCACGCATAGGCCACAACCATCACACCGCGTTTCGTCAATCTCGATGGCCTGAACAGATTCTGGTAACATCATATCGGGCTGCAAGTTGAAACAGAGACACGAGCGATTGTAAGTCAACTTCTAAAAGGAGTCAAGTGGAAAACGCACTTAGTAACAACTCCTTACCACAACCCAAAGGTAAAACAAAGCCCGGTTCCGTAGTTTTGGAATCCCTCACAAATAATAAAAAACGACCCCGATGGGATTCGAACCCACGATCTCCACCGTGACAGGGTGGCATGTTAGTCCGCTACACCACGGGGCCGCGCTAATGAAGTTCCGCCAGCCAAAACAACCCCACCTACAAAAGTCTATCAACATGAGGTTTACCATGTCAAGCCAATTACTTCGCATATTTGAACAAGTCGACAATCAGATGTCAGTTTTCAAGGCTAGATTTGATTTTTTCTCCAGGGCAATATAAACTATCCTTCCAATAATAACATCTGTTGCTAAATTCACTCTTGGCAGTTTAGCTTTAGACTCACTTCAAGGTGACTGGAGGACAAAATTAATGCATTCTAAAAGTTTACTGTTATTCTCAGTTTTAACTACCATCCTCCTTCCATTGTTATTTCTGTCATTTCCTATTCCCGTCCACGCCGCTAACGTTACCATATCCCTAACCTCAGGCACTGTTGGTACATCTATATCGATCAAGGGCAGTGGCCTTTCCGGACGCTTAGCTACCATCCACTGGGATGACCAGATTATACTTAGCAAGATACCCATATCTGAAACAGGTGAGCTAACGTGCAATTTAAAAGTCCCACCTGCTTGCAGGGGCAACCACATCATTAAAATTACAGATGACAGCAATTGGACTGGCAGCACAGCATCAGCTACATTCACTGTGCTTCCAGGAATAGAAGTTCTGCCACGCATTGGTCGAACATATACAACGGTTACGGTTATCGGGAACGGCTTCGCTGCTTCCGAAAAGGACATTAGAATAACCTGGGACGGTACTGTCCTACCCACCTCTGCCACTGCTAATCATCTTGGTATATGGGGCATCAATTTTGATGTCCCGGAAACGAAGAAGGGTGAACATTCTATCAGTGCTTTCAGCAGTTCTACCGATGTGTCAGAAATCGGTGAACACAGATTTATCGTAGCTCCGTTTGCAAAGGTAGAGCCAACCTCAGGGCCAGTGGGCACAGAAATTAAAATCGATGGATTTGGCTTTCGAACTGGTGAAGACGGCGTTACCATAACCTGGGATGGTGAAATAATCCTGTGCAATATAGTAGCAGGGCCAGACGGCACCTGGAGTACTACATTGAGTATTCCGCCTTGCACTCCGGGCCATCACACAATAGGTGTCTACGGCAGTAGCTTTACACCGAAAGGAATTGTTCCTGATACCGATTTTAACGTAGTTCCACATATTGAGCTGGAGCCAGCTTCAGGGAACAAGGGAACTAAGGTAACTGTTAACGGGGCAGGCTTCACTAATGGTGAAGCAATAACCTTAAGCTTCGAGGGAACGACTCTCGAAGCAAAAGCCATTGCCGACAATGCGGGTAGCTTTAGTGCCGCTTTTGAGGTTCCTCAAAGCAGAGTCAAAGACAACAAAGTAAAAGCTATGGGAAACGCTGGTAATTCGGCTGAGGCTATATTTATCACAGAGAAAATCGCACCCCTCGCACCAACACTATTATCTCCCAAGCAGGGTGCTAAATTGGAAACCTTTGATTCAGTTGGCGATGTGTTTTTTGGAACCGCTAAACGTCTAATCGGAATTATTGCCTTCAGAGATTCTAGGCAACAGGGTCTTGGGCCACCTATAGCCACTTTTGATTGGTCAGATGTTAATGCCGAAGGCAAAGTAAGTTATACCTTACAGATTGCCCGCGGTGACGACCTTTCATCACAGGCTTTATTGAAGGAAGATTTAGTCGACTCGGAGTATACCTTATCCAGGAATGACATCCTGACCAAAGACATATACAGCTGGAGGGTGAAAGCTGTGGATGACGTCGGCAATGAAAGCCCATGGTCAGATGTTCAGGAATTTGAAGTAATTCCTATGTCGAATCAAATCCTCATTCTGTCACTAGTTATTCCGATACTGTTTATTGCCACAATAGTGGCAGTAGGAATGCTAACCTGGCGGAGGCAGAGGATAAAAAGGTAATAAGTAACAGGTTCGACCAAGCCTTGCTTGTTTCTTGGTGTTATTATATGATATATTAAATAGAGGTTTTAGTTAACCGCTAGGGGTGCCCGGGAGAAATAATCCAGGCTGAGACTCCGTTATCGCGGAGAACCGTCAGAACCTGACCTTGGTAATGCAAGCGTAGGGAAGCGGTAGATCGAACCAAGGGTTTAGTAGTGGTTACTAAAGCTCTTGGTTTTTTCTTTAGGAGATAAAATGACCCAACTAGAGTTGGCAAAGCAGGGTGTCATATCACCCCAAATGAAGCAGGTAGCTCAACAGGAAGGCGTGAGCAAGGAGATTATCCAGCAATATACGGCTGAAGGCAAAATCGTAATCCCGTCCAATGTTAATCACGTCAACCTGGTTCCCTGCGGCATTGGCAAGGAGCTCACCGTTAAGGTTAACGCTAATATCGGCACGTCATCAGATTACGGCAATATGGACAGTGAATTGGAGAAATTGTGTATTGCCATCCGCTTTGGCGCTGATGCGGTTATGGATTTGAGCACCGGTGGTGACATTTCAGGTATCCGTCAAGCTATTATAGCTGCTAGCACTCTATCTGTAGGCACTGTGCCTATATATCAGGCAGGAATTGAAGCTATTGAACGACATGGTGCAATAGTAAACATGACTATGGATGAGTTCTTCGCTGTGATTGAGCAGCAAGCTAAAGACGGCGTAGATTTTATGACTGTTCATTGTGGCGTTACTCAAGCAGCTATCGCACGGCTAAAATACCAGCGTAGGCTGACCGATGTCGTTTCCCGAGGAGGCGCATTTCTCATCGGTTGGATGTTACACAACGACCGTGAGAACCCGCTGTACGAATACTTTGACCGCTTATTAGACATAGCCCGCAAATTTGACATAACCTTGAGTTTGGGCGATGGTATGCGTCCAGGCAGCATAGCTGATGCTACTGACCGGGCTCAAATTGAAGAGCTGATTACCCTCGGTGAGCTAGTGGAACGAGCTAGAGAAGCTGGCGTACAAACAATGGTAGAGGGACCAGGACATCTACCGCTGGATCAAATTGCCACCAATGTTCAATTGGAAAAAAGCCTCTGCCAGGGAGCTCCATTTTATGTCCTTGGCCCCCTGGTAACTGACATTGCCGCCGGATATGACCATATCACTGCCGCTATCGGCGGTGCTATTGCTGCCGCCTCAGGGGCTGACTTTCTCTGTTATGTCACACCTGCAGAACATCTTTCGTTACCAGACGTTGAAGATGTAAAAACAGGTGTGATAGCTTCGCGTATTGCCGCCCATGCTGCTGATATTGTTAGAGGCACAAAAAGAGCAAGCGAGTGGGACAGGAAAATGTCTATGGCTAGAAAGAACCTTGATTGGGAATTGCAGGCTGAGTTGTCTCTCGACCCCGAAAAAGTTCGGCTAGTTCACAATAAATATACCACTACCGGGCCAACTTGTAGTATGTGCGGCAAATATTGTGCCATGGCACTGGTAGAGAAATACTTAGGAATCTCAACAATCAAATGTTGACTTCATGAGCATGGCTCAAGATGAAGACGGAAATAATCTCTATTGGCACCGAACTTCTTTTAGGGGAGATAACTGACACAAACTCCGCTTATCTTGCCAGCCAACTACCTTTGCTCGGCCTTGATCTTAACTTCATATCCACAGTCGGTGACAACCAGTACAGGCTAATCGAGACCCTGAAGCAAGCCTGGCAAAGGTCTGACATCATTATCACCACTGGTGGTTTAGGGCCTACTCAAGACGATATCACTCGCGAAGCTATCGCGGAGTTCCTCGGCGAGGAGCTTACGATTGATAACACCCTAGTCCAGAAATTCGAAGAGTTATTCAGATATTACAAGATAAAAATGCCGCCAAGCAATATAAAGCAAGCGACAGTAATTCCCTCGTCAAAAATTATCCAGAATCCTCGAGGTACTGCGCCCGGTTGGTGGATAGAACGTGATAATCGAATAATCATAACTATGCCTGGCCCACCACGCGAGATGCAATTAATGTGGACAAAAGAAATACTGCCCAGATTACAGCAAAAAGTGGCTAGCACGGTGATTGTTTCCAAAACACTTAAGATTTTCGGCCTAACTGAAGCGGAGGTGGACGAACGAGCAAGTCCTTTTCTTTCCGCTACAAATCCGACTTTGGCCACATACGCTAAAATTGATGGCATTTACTTGCGCATCACAGCCAAGACAGACACTGAAAATGAAGCGAAAGAGCTTATTGCCAAACGTGAAGCTGCCATTAGAGCGATTTTTAATGATTATATCTGGGGGGTAGATTCTGATAGTCTCGAGAGCATTGTCGGAACCTTGCTCACAGCAAAAGGACTGAGCCTGGCCACTATGGAGTCTTACACTGGTGGTTTTCTAGCCAGTATAATCACAAATGTTCCGGGAAGCTCGAAATACTTTAGGGGAGGCCTAGTTGCCTACACCGATGAGGCTAGGACAGCTTTTGGCTTTGACCCGCAGCTTATATCTCGATATGGAACCGTTAGCACCGAAGCAGCTGAGGCTATGGCAACAATAACTAGAGAAAAGTTGGGGACATCTATCGGTGTTGGTCTCACTGGAGTTATGGGGCCTACGGAAATCGAGGGTAAACCAGTTGGTACCATCTTTGTTGGCCTCAACGATGGTCAGCGCAGGCAGAGTTTTGCTAGAAACTATCCTGGCAACCGATTACAAGTAAAGCAAAGAGCGGTCACATCGGCACTTTTCGAGCTAAGAAGAATCTTGCTTTAGGGGGAATCATGCATCTGATTATTGATGGCTACGGGGACAATCCAAAACTAATGCAAGATGAGCAATTTCTCTATCAACTACTAGACTCCTATCCTGCACAGATTGGAATGACCAAGATTTCTTCTCCCCTTGTTTTTAGGTACATCGGCTCTAGCCCTGAAGACTGGGGAATCTCTGGATTCGTCTTTATCGCCGAGAGCCACATCAGCATTCATACTTTCGTCGAACGCCGTTATGTCAATATTGACGTTTTCTCCTGCAAGGATTTCAATGCCAAGCAGGTCATTAAGGACTTGAAAGATAAATTTCAATTAAGTAGATTATCAAGTCGCCTGATCAATCGGGATTGGAAGATGGCAGACCTTGCCGAAGCCACTGACATACCCCAGCTCCACTCGGTCTGAGACATGCAAAACATAGAAGACCTACTTTCTCACCCACAAAACTTTGCTGGCCTGATGTCTCCTTACGCCGACTTGCCAACCGCTAAAGTGGTGATTTTGCCAGTGCCTTACGACAGCACTACCGAGTGGCACAGTGGCACCCGCGAAGGGCCACAAGCTATCATTAATGCTTCACAATATTTAGAATTATATGACATTGAGCTCAATCGAGAGGTATATAAGGTTGGAATTCATACTTTACCCAAAGTCCAACCTTTATTAAACAGCCCGGAGGAGATGATTGATCGAGTTTACCGTATAGCCAGAGAACTGACTAAACAAGCGAAATTCTTGGTTATGTTTGGTGGGGAACATTCTCTTAGTCTAGGGATAGTTCAAACTCTAAAAGAAAAAAATCAGGATCTTTGTGTGTTGCAACTAGATGCACATGCTGACCTACGCGATGAATATTTAGGAACTAAATATGGTCATGCCTGTATAATGCGTCGTATTCTTGAGCTTTGCCCTATTGTGCAAGTTGGAATACGTAGCCTAAGCTGGGAGGAACAGCAGTTTCTGACCCAAAACAACATGCACCCTTTCTTTGCCATGCCGAGCTCAAATCTAGCTTCGCCGGAGGACATAACAGCTTCACTGAGTGACAACGTTTATGTATCTATTGATTTGGACGTCTTTGACCCTTCGATTGTGCCAGCAGTAGGCACTCCCGAACCAGGTGGCATGCAATGGCATGAAGTTCTGAATTTACTAAGATCGGTAACTTTGCATAAACGTGTTATTGGGTTTGACCTGGTAGAACTGTGTCCCAAGGAGGGCCCTACTGCTTGCGCTTTCCTGGCAGCCAAACTAGCCTACAAGCTTATCGGCTACGCTATAACATAAGAGGCAAATACGCAGCAGTCTCAATCTCAGCAGTATTTGACATAGCCCGCCCTCTGTTCTATTATTAGTCGGACTTAGAGCAAAGGGATGGCCTCAAAAAACGCGCCTGATTCGGCTCCATCTAATTATAGTTTAGGACAGGTTGCTACTCAGTTTATCCTAACGTTGCCCTCAGAGGAAAGGCTAAGAGCCCAGCAAGAAGTATACAAATTTGTACGTTGGTACGGAGAGAAGCGCCCGCTAATCGGGCTCACCATCCCTGAAGTCGCCAATTATGCTGAGCAGATCACTTCGTCAACCACTGAAGTAGTTGAAAAACTAGGGATAATCAAAACCTTCCTTGCTTATGCCCACAAGCAGGGCTTGACAAGGACGAACTTGGCTGTCCACCTCAAGAGCAAGAAGACTCCACCAAAATCAGCCTCACCTTTAAAGCGACGTTCCCACAGAAAGGTATTGCTGACCAGCCAAGGTTACGCGGATTTAAAAGCCGAGCTTACCACCCTCAAAAACAAGCGGCCTCGTATAGCTGAAGAACTCCAGAAAGCAGCGTCTGACAAGGATTTCCGCGAAAATGCACCTCTAGAGGCAGCCAGAGAGTACCAAGGCCAGCTGGAGGCACGCATTAGAAAACTGGAATCGACTTTAAAAATGGCAACATTAGTGGATGAACAACAGGCTGGTGGTCGAGAAATAACTTTTGGTGATACAGTAGTGCTCCGGGATCTAGCTTCAGGCGAACAGGTAAGCTACACGTTAGTTGATGCTAGTGAAGCTAACCCGATAGAAGGCAAGATCTCTGTTGTCTCACCTATGGGTCAAGCATTGTTAGGGCGGATGAAGGGGCAAAATGTCGAGGTCAAGGCACCAGCTGGCGTCCTGCATTACCGAATTGAAGACATTCAGCACCGTTGAACTTAGATTGACCAAGATATTCAAGGCTTTCCAAATCAGGAATTCTGTATTATAATAAATGAGCTTAAATATAGGATTTAACCTACGAGGGTTTTTCCCAAACAAATTGGTACAGCTCTACGCGTGAAAGTTGTAAGGAATCTACGGTAGCTTGAGAGTAGGTAACGCAAGCAGGGATAAAGTAGCAACCTAAGCTGGCGCTCGACTAGTGCTGGGTAATGCTATACCAGCCCTTGCGAGTGGCGCTATCATAGGAATCTAAAAACTAAAAGGAGGTACAGATGGATTTTGGGCTAACAGAGGAACAGGAGGCGCACAGAAAAGAGTTTTTCGAGGTCTGTAAGGAGCTTGAGAAAAAAAGGCCACCAAGTTTTGTAGGATTTGAGGCTGTCTTTGAGATTGACGAATGCTGGGAATTCCACCTTCACTGCGCCAAGGAATTCGCTAAAAAGGGATGGCTTGCTTTAGCTTGGCCTCCTGAATACGGCGGCACTGGAACCATGATGGACAGAGTCCTCTTCGCCGAGGCGAGAGGATACCACGGAATTCCTGGGGCTGACATCTTTGGAGTGCAAATGCTCGCCCCTACCCTTTTACAGGCCGCAAGCGACGCAATAAAGAAAGAATTTCTGCCGCCAATTGCGCAAGGAGAGGTTATGTGGTGCGAGCTATGGAGCGAGCCCAATGCAGGCTCAGACTTGGCCACTCTGGCCACCACCGCGATAAAAAAGGGTGACGAATACGTTATAAATGGTCAAAAGACCTGGACTACGGGTGCTCACCGGGCTGATTGGGGCTTTGGAGTATTCAAGACCGACCCGGCTGCTCGGAAACACCACAACATCACTTTCATCTTGCTCGACATGAAAACGCCCGGAATAACGGTAAGGCCCATTCCATACATGAATGGCGGTGCCCCGTTCGATGAGGTTTATTTTGATGATGTTCATGTGCCGGCTAAAAATATCGTCGGTCAGGAAAACGAAGGCTGGGCGGTGGTCAATCTCCTCGCCGGTTTCGAGAGGTCGGGAATGTCAGAAATCATGGCCATGTTCCGTGAGCTGGAAGGGCTAGTGAAATATTGCAATGAGACCAAGCGGAACGGTCAACCTTTAGCCAGAGACCCATTAATACGCAACCGCGTGGCACAGCTAGCCTGTGAACTGCAAGCAGCCCGCGCCATCGCATACCGAATAGCTGACTTGCAAAACAGGAACGAGATGGCCCTGATGGATGCATCAGCAGCAAAGATATTCTACAGCGAGTTAGGCGAGCGTTTTGCTTTCTTTGCAACCGACATCGCAGGTCCATATGGCCAGGTCAAGACCTCCCGATGGGCTCCCATGCACGGAGTATGGGAGAAAGCATTCCAAGAATGTTTCATAACCATCATCTCCATGGGAACAAATGAGATACAAAGGAATATCATCGCCTGGTATGGTTTAGGCTTGCCCAGGATGAAATAAACTAAGTTTCGATAGGAGGAATCATGGATCTAAGATTTACTGAAGCGCAAGAGATTTTGAAGAAAATGGCACGGGACTTCCTTACCACGGAATGCCCTAAGACTCTGGTGAGAGAACTCGAAAAGAGTGAGAAGGGATATTCCCCAGAACTCTGGAAGAAGATGGCCGAGCTGGGGTGGATGGGATTGGTTATCCCTGAAGAATACGAGGGTATGGGTTACACCTTCCAGGATCTGACAGTCCTCTTAGAGGAGGCAGGTAGAAATATCCTTCCCGGACCGCTAATCTCTACCGTAATCAGCACCTTCCCCATCCTCGAGGCCGGGACTGAGGAACAAAAGAAAGAGTTCCTGCCCAAAATAGCTCGGGGAGAACTAATTATTACTATGGCTCTTCTCGAAGCTGAAGGGACATTCAACGCCTCTGGAATTGCCGCTAAAGCAACACCCCAAGGTGATGACTTCATAATAAATGGCACAAAGCTCTTTGTTGAAATGGCCCATGTTGCCAATTACATCATCTGTGTCACCCGAACCAAAGATGGGGCTTCTCCTGAGAAAGGAATCACCCTCTTTTTAGTTGACTCCAAGGCCCCTGGAATACGCTGTGAAGTAATACCTACTATAGCCGCAGACAAGCTATGCGAGGTGCGCTTTGAGAACGTCACTGTGCCCAAGAAAAACATGCTGGGCAAGTTAGATCAGGGATGGCCTATTGTAGAAATGCTATTACGTAAAGGAGCTATCGCTAAGTGCGCAGAGTCCATCGGTGCGATACAAACTTGCGTCGAAATGACTGTTGCGTACTCCAAAGAAAGGGTCCAGTATGACAGACCTATCGGAGCTTTCCAGGCACTTCAGCACATAATGGCTGACATGTGGACCGCAATGGAAACCGGCCGTTATTTAGTCTATGAGGTGGCCTGGATGGAATCAGAGGGGCAGCCCTGTGCCAAAGAAGTCTCCTTAGCAAAGGCATATGTCAACGAGGTCTACAAGAATGTGGGCAAGTGGGCAGTAAGATTACACGGCGCCATTGCCACCACCTATGACCACGATATACCACTTTACTACCGAAGGTCCAAGGCCGCAGACATTGCTTTTGGTGGCACTGATTTCCACAGGGAGCTGGTAGCCCAAAAAATTGGGCTAATCTAAGCGCATTTAGCCGCAAAGAGCACTTCACTTAGCCTCTCCTATCCGGAGGGGCTAAGTTTTTGTCTTAACTACAGATTTAATTTTAGCGAGTTCTCAGTAGATACCAAGAACCCTGGTATAAATTACACCCTGCTTAAGACCATCGATGGTGACAATCAATATGAGGTCACATTCAATAAGGTGAAAGCCCCGAAGAAAATCATACTTGGGAAAAAGGAAAGGGACATATTCAACTACAAGAAGTATTACGTAAAGCAGCAGTAGCTAAGAGCATTGAGACGTTCGGCGGTGCTCAACAAGTCCTTGAAATGACTGTGGATTATGTCAAAAACCGCAAACAATTTGGAGTGCCCGTAGGTTCCTTCTAAGGCATTCAACATCACTGCGCCAACATGCTAACCGACATCGACACATCATGGTTGATTAGCTGTAAGGCAGCCTGGAAAATTAACGAGGGGCTCCCTCATGCCATTGAGGCAGCTATGGCAAAGGCCCGGACCAGCGATGCTTACAAACGGGTTACTAAATTGGGCCATCAAAGCGTAGGTAGCGTAAGTCTGATGGAAGACCACGATATACTCCTATATTCTAAACGAGCTAAAGCAGCTGAACTGACCCTCGGCAATGCTGATTTCCATCGAGAGGTACTAGCTCAAGAGCTAGTGCTATAACTTAAAAGCCTTAGCGGATTGAAACTAAGGAAAACCATTTTAACTACTAAACCACCCGAGCTCTGTGAGTGATTATCCTCTCCTGTTCAATTGCCTTACCAATCACCTTATGCTATACTGATGAGCAACTTTAGTTAAGGAATGTTATTAGTAACCCATGAAAAACTTCGTTTTTCAGGGGTTCAATATAATTAGGAGGTCAGAATTTGCCGGAGTTGATTTCAGTTAAACAGCTTCTGGAAGCCGGGGCTCATTTTGGGCATTTAACGGGCCACTGGCACCCACGCATGAAAAGCTACATTTTCACCCAACGCAACGGCATCCATATCATCGACTTAGAACAAACTGTAACTATGCTGGATAGAGCCTGCACTTACGTTAGAGAACTGGTCAGCAGTGGGCAAAGCGTTCTCCTCGTCGGCACTAAGAAGCAAGCTCAGGAAATAATAGAAGAAGAAGCGAAACGATGTGGTATGTATTATGTCAACCAAAGATGGCTAGGTGGAATGTTAACCAATTTCGCCACTATTCAAGCCAGGATAGATTATCTGGTTCGTCTCGAGGATAGAAGAGATAAAGGTGAGCTAGATCACTTATCCAAAAAGGAAAAAATGAAGGTCGAAAAGGAAATAGCACGACTTAACAAGTTACTGGGTGGCTTTAAGGAAATGACTACCCTTCCCGGAGCCATATTTATTGTTGACCCAACTAAAGAGAAAATAGCTCTGGCTGAAACAAAAAAGGTTGGCATACCAATAGTAGCTGTTGTAGACACTAACTGCGATCCCACAGGTATCGACTACCTTATTCCAGCTAATGATGATGCTATAAAGGCAATCAAACTCATATGCAGCAAAATAGCGGATGCGGTTCTCGAAGGCAAGATGATTAAGGAGACTGGCGAAATAGGAACTGCTGAACCAACTCCAGCAGGGACAGAACCCGCCCAACTATTGGAATCCCATATTTTTGCACCTGACGAAGCTGAATAGCGAGGCAGTGATGCCTTACGCTACATAGCAAGGAGGTATAATTGCAAGTTTCAACTACAACGATAAAGGAGCTCAGGAGAAAAACCGGTGCCGGCGTTATAGACTGCAAGAAGGCTCTGCTCGAAGCAGAGGGAAAGTTGGAAAAGGCGGCCGAGATTCTTAACCAGCGCGGACTGGCCTTGGCTCGCAAGAAAGCTGATCGCGCCGCAGACCAAGGAATAATCGAAGCTTATGTCCACCCTGGAGGACAGATTGCGGTACTGGTTGAACTCAATTGTGAGACCGATTTCGTCGCCCGCACTGATGAATTTAAGGATTTAGCTCATAACCTGGCCCTACAAATAGCCGCCATGTCCCCCCAATTCATCTCTCCCGAAGATATACCAGAAAAAACAGACGCAGACCCCGAAACAGCTTGCCTTTTGCTCCAGCCATTTATCAAAGACCCCACCAAGACCGTCCAGGATATCATCACTGAAACGATAGCCAAGGTTGGTGAGAATATCAAAATACGCAGATTCGTCAGATTCGAATTAGGTTATTAGAAATGGCAGCAAAAAAGCCCAAATACAAGCGCGTCTTACTCAAGCTAAGTGGCGAAGCACTCATGGGTAAGAAAAGGTTTGGTATCGACCGTTCAGTTCTGACACGTGTAGCCCGACAAATAAAACAAGTAATCGAGCAGGGAGTTGAGGTAGCTATAGTGGTCGGGGGGGGCAATTTCTGGCGGGGCACCGGTAGCGAAGCTAAAGGAATGGACCGAGCTACAGCTGACTACGCAGGAATGTTAGCTACAGTGATTAATGCCCTGGCCCTTCAGGATTCATTAGAAAATGAAGGAATCACTACTAGGACTCAATCAGCCATTACTATGCAAGCCGTAGCTGAGCCATATATACGCCGTCGAGCTATCCGACACCTAGAAAAGAAAAGAGTCGTTATCTTTGCCGGCGGTACAGGAAACCCTTACATGACTACTGATACCGCTGCAGCGCTGCGGGCCATTGAAATCGGAGCCGAAGTCCTCCTTGTAGCCAAAAATAGAGTCAATGGGGTATATGATACTGACCCGCTCAAAAATCCACAGGCGAAGAAATTTGACCGTTTAACCCATAAAGACGCTTTAAACTTGCACCTCCAGGTGATGGACAGCACTGCTTTCTCTCTGTGTCAGGACAACAAACTTCCTGTAATAATCTTCGACCTCCAAGGAAAACAAAGCATAGAGCGTGCCATCTTTGGAGAACATGTCGGCACCTTTGTCACTAACGAGGAAGGGAAATGATCGAACAAATACTCACCGAAATCAATGGTAAAATGCAAAAAGCTGTTGATGCTTTGACCCGGGACCTAGCAGCTATTCGCACAGGACGAGCATCACCGGCCCTAGTTGAGCATATCAAAGCTGATTACCATGGCGTCCTCACTCCAATCAACCAGATCGCTTCTATCACAATTCCTGAAGCCAAAATGATACTTATCCAACCATGGGACCGCAGTTCAATCCGCAGTATTGAGAAAGCTATTCTTACCTCTGACCTTGGTCTGAACCCAACAAGCGATAGCAATGTCGTACGCATACCTATCCCACCGCTCACCGAAGAACGACGTAAAGAGTTAACCAGAGTAGTTCACAAAAGATTAGAAGAGGCAAGAATTGCTCTTCGTAATCTAAGACGTGAAGGTATCGAAAGATTGAGGCAGGCGGAGAAAAATAAAGAAATCTCCCAAGATCAATACACACGTGCCTCAGAACAACTTCAAAAGCTCACTGATAACTTCATAGACAAAGTCAATGACATAGGACAAGCCAAAGAAACAGAGATAATGGAGGTCTAAAAATTCCGAAAACCTGGAGGCCCCCGTTTTTTATAGAGTGCATCTACACATAGAACATCATGCCAGCACCGAAAAGCCCTACCGATATTCAGCATTCCTCGTTACAGCCAGTGCTACTTAAGGCACTCAGAGTCCAAGAATAAACATGCTCAGGCATAGAATTCTCACTGCTGTTGTCGGCCTACCACTCCTGATTGCCATAATCTGGTTCGGTGAACCTTGGTTTACCCTCTTGATAGCTGTTATGGCCGCGCTTGGTAGCTGGGAGTTCTACCGAATGGCTAGTCAGTCAAAGATACAGCCGATCACTTATTTCGGCATGGCTTGGGTACTACTTGTAGTCCTCAGCCCTCATTGCCCATATCCTGTTACAACGCCTTTCCTCATCACCTCAGCCATAGTTGTCTCGCTAATCTGGATGTTGTTTCGTTCTCCGAGGGAACAGGCTTTTGCTAACTGGGCCTGGACAGTGGCTGGGATCCTCTATATCGGCTGGATGCTCAGTCACTGGGTTGAACTCAGAAGCTTGGAAGCTGGCAGAGAGCTGGTATTTTGGGCTATGTTCACCACATTTGCTAACGATACCAGCGCTTTTTTTGTCGGCAGGGCCTGGGGTAAACACGCTCTAGCCCCATCCATAAGCTCAGGCAAAACTTGGGAAGGAGCTATGGGTGGGCTATTGGCCGGTATTGTAGCTTCCCTAATTCTCAGTACAATCTTTTCACTGCCCTTTAACTACTGGCAGGCAACCCTTTTAGGCTGCATTATAAGTATATTTGCCCAGCTTGGTGATTTAGTGGAGTCACTGCTCAAGCGTAATTTGGGTGCCAAGGATGCAGGCAGGCTAATACCGGGGCATGGTGGCATCCTCGACCGCATCGACAGTCTCATATTCACCGGAGTTATAGTATACTATTGCGTGGTATTAGCTATATTATGAGCAACACTACTAAAAAACTAGCCGTCCTAGGCTCAACAGGCTCAATAGGACAACAAGCCCTCGATATAGTAAGGAGCTTCCCTGATAAATTCAAGATTATAGGATTAGCCGGCGGCAAAAATACCAAGTTGCTAGCCGAACAAATCAGTCAGTTTCAGCCCCAACTAGTATCCTCAACTCTTGACTTCAGCCTACCCGATAAGACAAAGTTCTCCTCAATGGAAGAGATAGCCACACATCCTGAAGTCGACCTTGTTGTCATAGCTACCTCAGGCAAAACAGGACTGGCTCCGACACTAGCAGCCATAAGGTCTGGGAAGAAAGTAGCTCTAGCCAACAAAGAGGTGCTAGTCATGGCAGGTGAAATTATTGTGGCAGAAGCTAAACGTCACCAAGCCCAGATCTTCCCTATCGACAGCGAACATAGCGCTATATGGCAGTGCCTCCGTGGAGAGAAAGCTGAGGTCACTCGGCTTATCCTGACAGCTTCAGGAGGACCTTTCTATCATTATTCACCCGCACAGTTAGCTAAGGTCACCGTTGAAGAAGCTTTGCGACATCCCACATGGAAAATGGGAAAGAAAGTGACTATTGATTCGGCGACTCTAATGAACAAGGGGCTGGAAGCAATCGAAGCTCACTGGCTTTTTTCTATACCCTTTAACAAAATCGAAATTGTAATTCACCCCCAGAGTATTATTCATTCCCTGGTAGAATTTGCTGACGGCTCGCTAAAGGCTCAACTCAGTGTCCCTGACATGCGTTTCCCTATTCAATACGCTTTATCCTACCCCAAGCGATTGGCTAACTCTAGGCTACCGCGTATTGACCTAGGCCGACTGAATTCACTAACTTTTGAAACAATAAACTATTCTATGTTCCCGTGCCTAGAACTGGCACTTGATGCTGGCAAAAAGGGAGGAGCCTACCCTGCCGTGCTCTGTGCCGCCGATGAGATAGCTGTCGAACTCTTTCTCAAACAGCATATTAGCTTTCCTGGCATCTCTGAAATAATAGCCAAGACCATCAGCTTACACCAAGGCACAGCTACCCCTACTCTAGATGAGATTTTAGCTGCTGATGCCTGGGCGAGAGAAACTGCACTTGAAGTTATCAACAAGGCAAGCTTATGCTGGAAACAATAGCACTTACAACTGTCAGTTTTATCGGCATACTAGTAGTACTTGTCTTCGCCCATGAGTTCGGGCATTTCATCACAGCCAAGCTTGCCCGAGTAAAGGTAGAGGAATTTGGCATCGGTTTCCCACCTAGGATTATCAGTTTCAAGCGGGGCGAGACAACATATTCGCTGAACGCCATACCCCTCGGCGGCTTTACTAAGATGCTGGGAGAAGAAGACCCAACACTACCAGGCAGTCTAGCCAGCAAGAGTATCCCCATCCGATTTCTAGTTCTTAGCGCTGGCTCGTTGATGAATATCCTGCTCCCGGTATTACTCTTCACAATCAGTTTTATGATTCCTCACAATATGCTACACGAAAAAGTACAAATACAAGAGGTAGCACCAGGCTCACCAGCCCAAATCGCCGGAATTGAGCCGGGAGATACAATCCTAACAATAAACGACCGCCCTGTTAAAAACCGCGGCGATGTCGGCTATCTTATCCAGCTTAATCTGGGCTTAGAAGTGAATATCTTGCTTCAGAGAGGCGAACTCGGCAAACAGGAAGTAGATGTGAAGCCAAGGTGGAATCCACCACCAGGACAAGGAGCCACCGGCATAACTATCATAGGAGTAGACAGCACCATAGTCCGCGAGTCTTATCCTTTCTGGAAAGCAATACCCTCCAGCATAGTTCGTTGCCGAGAAATCCTTGTCCTATTCCGGAATGAAGTAGCAGGCTGGTTCATCAGAGGGACATCACCACAGCTAGCTGGTCCGATAGGCATCGCTGAACTGACCGGTGAAATGGCCAAAGCTGGCCTTAGCCCCTTACTTGCATTCGCTGCCTTAATTAGCATAAATCTAGCCATCATTAACCTATTCCCATTCCCAGGTCTGGACGGAGGCAGACTCATCTTTGTAGCTTTAGAATGGGTCCGAAGGGGAAAAAGAATATCGCCCAAAAGAGAAGGCCTTGTCCATTTAATTGGCTTCATAGTGTTAATACTATTGATTGTTATTGTAAGCTACTATGATATTACTCGTATTATTAAAGGAGAGAACCTGCTACCATGATAGCCCGTAGGCAATCCAAACCCATCAGAATTGGAACGGTACCCATAGGTGGCAATGCACCTATTATAGTCCAGTCTATGACCAAAACCGATACCAGAAACATACCAGCCACTGTAGCTCAGATTAGGGAACTCACCGATTGTGGTTGTGATATAGTTCGAGTAGCTGTGCCCGATTTCGAAGCTGCACAAGCTATTTCAACAATCAAAAAGAATACATCCCTCCCCATAATTGCTGATATCCATTTTGACTATCGACTTGCCCTCGAAGCTTTGAAAGCGGGCGCCGATGGGCTTCGTTTGAACCCTGGCAATATTCGCGAACCAGGACAAATTGCTAAGGTAGTTCAAGCAGCCAAGCAAAGACAGACACCAATCCGCATCGGTATCAATGCTGGAAGCCTACCTCCCGCCTTAAAACCATGCGAATCTATATCCCAGCACATGGTTAATGCGGCGCTGGAGCAAATCAACTTACTGGAAAGTCTGGACTTTGATTTGATTAAAGTCTCGCTTAAAGCTTTCGATGTGCCTACAACTATCGAGGCTTATAGAACAATAGCCCAAAAAATATCCTACCCTTTGCATCTAGGTATAACCGAGGCAGGGCTACCCAGAGCTGGCGCTGTCCGCAGCGCTGTAGGCATAGGTATACTTCTTCACGAAGGTATCGGTGACACTATCCGTGTCTCCCTTAGCGCCCACCCATGCGAAGAAGTAGATACTGCCTACGAAATCTTGAAAAGCCTTGACCTGCGCCAACATGGCCCTACCTTGATAAGCTGCCCTTCCTGTGGTCGGGCTGAAGTAGATATCATCAGCCTTGCTGAATCCGTAGATAAAAACCTGAGAGAGATAAGCAAACCTATCAAGGTTGCCGTCATGGGTTGTGTTGTTAATGGCCCCGGTGAGGCGAAAGACGCTGATGTCGGCATCGCCTGCGGCAAAGGCAAAGGTGCCATTTTCAGAAAAGGCAAAGTGGTCAGCACCGTTGCTGAAAAAGACTTCCTGGAGGCACTTATGGCAGAGGTGAAAAGCCTTTTAAATTAAAAGAAGGAGAATAGAGTGGAATATCCGATAACTGTCAGTTTGAGCTATCAGGATAAACTTTCGCGGCTAACTACTTTCTTTCGAGGCCTTATGGTTATACCTCATTTGATCGCCCTTTGGGCTATCGGTATAGGTGCCAGCACCGTCGCTTTTATCGCCTGGTGGGCCATTCTGTTCACTGGCAGATATCCCAGGTGGGCCTTTGATTTCGTGGCTGGCTATGTCCGCTGGTACACTAGAGTAAGCGGTTATTATCTGCTTATAACTGACAAATATCCACCTTTTAGTATAGAATAACTAACCAGCAAAGACTTAGCCCGTGGAGACTTGATTTCATGCTCATAGGATGAAAATATGCGATTTTCCAAGCTTTTTGGCAAAACGCTAAAGGAGATACCTTCAGAAGCTGACACCTTAAGTCACCAGCTGTTACTCAGGGCTGGAATGATTCAACAAGTAGCCGCCGGTATCTACTCCTACTTGCCTTTAGGTTGGCGAGTGCTCAGGAAAGTCGAGCAAATAATCCGAGAGGAAATGAACAAAGCCGGTGGGCAAGAGCTGATGCTGCCTGCACTTCAACCTTTTGAAATATGGGAGGAATCAGGCAGATACCCTTCTTTTGGCAAAACGCTTTTCACCATTATTGACCGTAAAGAACATAAATTGGCCTTGGGGCCAACCCACGAAGAGGTCATTACTATGCTCGTCCGACGCTATGTGCAGAGCTACCGTGACCTGCCACTCCTCCTCTACCAAATACAGAATAAGTTCCGCGATGAACCCCGGCCGCGAGGCGGTTTACTACGGGTCCGTGAGTTCATCATGAAAGACCTCTACAGCTTCCATACCGATGAAGCAGACTTAGACCGTAGCTACCAGGAAATGATCCAAGCCTACAAGAACGTTTACTCTCGCTGTGGCTTACCAGCAGTGGTAGTAGAAGCCGACAGCGGCGCTATTGGTGGCAAAGAGTCTCACGAGTTTATGCTCATCGCTGAAACGGGGGAAGATGAAATTGTCTATTGCTCGAATTGCGATTATGCTGCTAATATTGAAAAGGCTCGGAGTGTTAAGCCAGAACTGGAAACGAAAACTCCCCTGCCCGTGGAGGAGATATCGACCCCAAACATCAAAACCATCGAAGAGGTAGCTAACTTCGTTGGTGTGCCATCAAGTCACACCCTAAAAGCAGTCTTTTATTCAACCGATGCTGAGCTTGTCTTTGTAGTCATTAGAGGAGACTTGGATGTCAACGAAACAAAACTTAAGAATTTGCTGAAATGCTCAGAGCTGCGCCTGGCTACAGAAATCGAGGTAAAGTCGGCCGGACTAGTAGCCGGTTCAGCTTCGCCGATTGGTATAAAAGGAATTAAGATTATAGCTGACGACTCGATAACTATAGGCTCCAATTTCATCGCCGGTGCCAATAAGCCGGATACGCATCTCAAGAATGTGAACTATCCTCGTGATTTCAAGGTCGACCTTATTGCCGATATCGCTGTGGCTCGCCCCGGAGACAATTGCCCTAAGTGCAACGGTAAACTCCTTGCCAGCCATGGAATCGAGGTAGGGCATGTCTTCAAACTAGGCACCTTTCTCAGTGAGAAGCTGGGAGCTTTTTTCCTCGACCGAAACGGTGTATCACAACCAATCATAATGGGTACCTATGGCATAGGACTGGGAAGACTATTGGCAGCTGCAGTAGAGCAGAACCACGATGATAAAGGCATTATCTGGCCGGTAGCAATTGCCCCATACCATCTCTACTTTTGTCCCCTACGTCTAGAAGACTCTGGAATCGCTGAAACCGCAGAGAAACTCTACCAAGACTTAATCAAAGAAAACCTGGATGTGCTCTTCGACGACCGAGATGAATCCCCAGGAGTTAAATTTAATGATGCTGACCTATTAGGAATACCTCTCCGCTTAACCTTAAGTCCACGCACCTTGCAGAGTCAGAGCGTAGAGGCAAAATGGCGCAAAGAGAATCAGACACAGCTTTTTCCAATAGAAGAAACATCCGCAAGAGTAAAGAAATTATTTGAAACGGCATAGCGAAGCTACTTGACTTTTTGGCAAATTATTGATATCTTGTCACTAACTGAATAGCGTAGTTGGGGTGTCCTTAGGTAACTAAGGGCTTAATTGGAGAGCAAGCCGGCGGAATTCCGGCACAGTCCCGCCTACTGTAAAAGTCAGAACGCCTGCCCTAGAGCCTTTATCTGCCTCCGCGGAGTAAGGGGGTGGGATTTATTACTTTAAGTAGAAAAATCCCCCTGTTCTGAGGAGCAAGGGGATTTTTATTTGCACAAAGGAGGTCGCGATGAAACGGTATATTTTGAGTCTCTTGACTTTAATGATGGTACTGGGGACAGTTTTCTTAACTGCTTGTGCCACTCCACCCCCAACTCAAGAAATAACACCGTCACCCCCACCAATAACTGGGGAAAAACCACCGGAGGAAGTTAAACCAGAGCCAGAGGAATTACCCGGCTTTCCGTTAACCATCGTTGATGATCTGGGCAGGACAGTAACAATTGAGCGGTTGCCACAGCGGATTGTCTCTCTAGCACCGAGCAACACCGAGATCCTCTTTGCCTTAGGTCTCGAGGACAAGTTAGTGGGTACCACGGACTATTGTGACTATCCGGAAGCAGCTAAGGCTAAACCACGAGTGGCTGGTTACCTCACACCTGACATGGAAAAAGTGATTTCTCTGGAACCAGACCTAGTGCTTGCCGAATCAATACACAAGAAAATGGTGCTACCAGCTCTGGAGAAGCTTGGACTTACTGTCGTTGTAATGTCAGCAGAGTCTATTGATACGGTGATTAAAGACATAGCTTTGATAGGTCAAATTAATGGAAAAAGCCGAGCAGCCTCCCAGCTAATTAATAACTTGACCAACAGAATTGAAGCAGTAACTGCAAAAACCAAAGATTTGTCTGCAGCGCAAAGGCCACGAGTCCTCTATGTCTGCTGGCATGACCCGATATGGACAATGGGTCGTAAAACTTTCATCAATGACTTAATCTGGAAGGCTGGAGGGGTTAACATCTTTGCCAATGACTTCGAGAAATCTCGAGTTGTATCACTGGAGGCTGTTGTCGCCAAGAACCCTCAAGTAATTATCGTCAGCGGTATGGCTACATCAGGAAACTTGATATACAACTCTATAATGAAAGAAACAAGACTAGCGGTAATAGATGCTATCGTTAGCAACCAGGTTTATAGAATAAGTGATGCCAATCTGATTGAGCGTCCCGGACCAAGAATAGTAGACGGCTTAGAAGAGGTAGCAAAATTCATTCACCCCGAGATTTTCGGCACAGCCAAGTGAAAGTAGCCGACGGAGGTAATTTCTCCATTTAGAAGAGAAAAGGAGGTTTTGACTTCTCAATCTAACTCAGAACAATAGTTGACCGGGGCGTTCTTGGGTGACCAAGAGCTTAATTGGAGAGCAAGCTGGTGAAATTCCGGCACAGTCCCGCCTACTGTAAAAGCCAGAACGCCTGCCCCACAACCTTTATCTGCCTCCGCGGAGAAAGGGGGAAGGAAAATGAGCCAAGTCGTACCATAAGTCCCCTGCTCTTAGGAGCTAGGGACTTTTTTAATGTCAAGTTCAAACCACTTAGGAGGACATCATGAAAACCGAACATTCCGTCTTTGGGCTTCTAGCTATCGTGCTAATAATAGCTAGCATACCGCTAACAACCGGCTCAAAGCCAGCCCTGGCAGACCCAGGAGTCCTTAAGTGGACCAGAATAGATACACCAGGAGGAATCATTGGGAGGAATGACATCACCAGCCCATCTGAGGTTAGTCGAATTGCCATTGGCTCAGATGGAAAGACTTTCTACGCCGTAGATATAGCCAACGCGGACACTACCACAGGCAGCAAAGCTCTGTATAAGTCGACCGACAAGGGAATATCATGGAGTGACGCTATTAGTAGATATCTCTACCAATCCATGAGCCCCGCAGAACAAAACTTTTTCAGGGTATGGGATATAGCTGTAGCTCCTGATGACGTCAATTTTGTGGCCGTAGTTACTAACGATAGTACCACCAACCTACCGTGGAACGTGTGGGTATCAACAGACGGAGGCGTCGGATGGGAAAATACAAATTGCCCTGCTGGCGGCAATATAAGCACGATTGATATTTCTCCAAATTACGGCACTCGTGATATTGCCATCGGCACTCGAACTGGGACTGGCGGTGGCACTATCTGGATGGTAAAGACGCCTGGCTACAACAATTGGGTAGCCCAGGGCTTTACTGGTGATGTCATGGCTTTGAAATTCTCACCTAGCTACCGCAATGATGCCACCATAGCAATTGTCTACTCCGACACTACTGGCACCTATCTTAATGCTGGCATTCACGACTTAAATGCCAATACCACTGATTGGACAGTAATTTATGTTAATCCCCAACCAGAGATTACTACTGGAGAGTCAGGTTCGTCACCCAAAGCAGACCAGATTATTAGCGCTGATTTGGAACTGCCCTCTGACTTTTCAGGGCAGGCTTCGAGCTTGCGCCGTTTCTATATCAGCATTGATGACGCTGGTACAACAAATAATGGCGGCATATATAGGTTCGACAATACCCTTGGCTACCGGCTAATGTCCGCCACCATGACTAAGAGGATTTCCAGCATTGCCTACTACGGCACCTACGCCTCAGGAAAACTGCTGGCTGGCGAGGTTCTGGGTAACCCGTGTTCAGCCACAGTGCTGACTTGGTTCACCGATGCGCCAACCACTTGCCCTATTCCTTGCTGGTATCCGGCTATGAAACCACCTACCGGAGCTGCTGGCACCGACAATTGCACCGGCTCAGGTTACGGCAATGCCCAAATTGACTGGTCACCTGATGGCACCACCGCCTATGTTGGCACAGCTAGCAGTAAAACTCTTGCACCGGGTGTTAATTGGCCAAACCCTTATATGACAGGTGAAGACCTCGATGAATCAGCCTTCTCTCTCAGCCGCAATAATGGCGAAATATGGAACCAGCTCGCCTTTATAGACACTAGAATCAGCCAGCTATTGGACATCGCCATATCCCCAGATTGCTCAACTGTCTATTTAGCTTCAGTTAACGAAAACTTAAATTGCTCCGGATTCGACAGCGTCTGGCGCAGCCAGAGCTCGCCAATTGGCTCAATCTGGGAGCGTGTGTTATGCGCAACCACCACCGAACAAGCCTGTACCACAGGCCAAACAGATAGAGCTATTCTCAGCCTCGCTGGCGATAAAGCTGATGGCCAGATTATTTGCTGGGCTGCTGTCGGGACACGAAAAATGATGTGGTCGCCAGACTTTGGGGACTACTGGGCTAGTATTAATCCTGGACTTGTTATACAAGACATGGCAACTGAAGATAGCAAGACATTGTATGTACTTAATGCCACAGGCTGGGTGCAGAAGTTCACCTTCAGCGGAACAGGTTGGGTATCCCATGCCGCCGTCCCCACCGAACTTGACACTGGATACAGCATCGCCACTGCCTATACCGGACTGACACCAGATAATGACAAGGGACATATCATCGTTGGCAGCACAGGTACTGGAATCTACGATGTGGCTTATTCCACAGATGGCGGTGCTACCTTTACACCCATTGTCATACAACTTCCCACTCGTGGCAACACATTAGTAGTTGCCAGCTCAGGTTATAAGAGTGACGGTAACATCCTAGCAATCAATTCAGGCGGAATGTACTGCTGGGGGATTTACTCCGGAAAATATGAGTGGGAAGCATGGTGGGGTGGCCCTAGCCGGCCCAGCCCTGTCACCAGCCTGGCAATATCCCGTAACTACGGCTTCTACTTCTCCACCCCAGCAAGTCCATACTCACCAGCTACTCCGTATATCAGATGGTCTGCAGCTACCGCTGGACTCGACCCATCGATTTCTCTTGGAAACGCAAACGAGCCAACCGGAAGACTTAAGATTTGTGGTGGGCTCGAAACCGGTGAGCCGGTCACCGCCTGGGTCATTGACCAGCGTCCGTACAGTTCACCACAAGGCGGCGTCTGGTGCTATACGGATACCCTGCCTTGGATCGGCCCTACGCCTATTTCACCGGTAAGTGAAACCTCTGTAAATTATGACCCAGTAACGGGGAGAGCTAGCGAGATAAACCTCAGATGGAAACCGGTGTCCTTATCTAGGGGTTATCAAATTCAAATAGCCAAAGATGAAGATTTTGCTTTACGAGTCGCCGATATCGGTAGTGCTTGGGGAGGGCCCTTTTACACCCCATACGATTTGGACACTCCTGCTTTAGCTATACCACCCGGCGGAGGGACAATCATCGATAGTAATGGCAACACATGGACAATTCCTCCGCTTGAAGCAGGGCATGCTTATTACTGGAGGATAAAAGTTCAAGACGTGGCTTTTGGTGACGCTATCAAAAGTCCTTGGTCCTGGCGAGAAATTTTCACTGTTAAAACTGGCCTACGAATAGCTACACCATACTACGGGCCTCAGCTATTGCTGCCAGATAACGGCTGCCTCGGCTGCCCAGTCAAATCAGCTTCATTCGCGTGGTCACCTTTTATGGACACAGTAAGTTATAAGCTCGTTCTGGCCAAAGATTCAGCTATGCGCGATATCATAGTTGAAGCTGATGTTCCTACTACCGCCTACACATACGAAGGCACACTGGATTATAACTCCAACTATTTCTGGCAAGTCATGGCAATCGAACCATTCCCCAGCGACTGGAGTGCCACATTCTGCTTCCAGACCGAGGCTGCACCAATTCCACCACAACCACCTCAAGCAGCACAAGTAATTCCACTTTGGATCTGGGTAATTATTGCCATTGGCGTGGTATTAGATATCAGCTTATTTGTCCTTATCCTTCGTCGAAGATTGACATAGACAAGTTAGCAAAACTCTACAACTGACAAAAAGGCAAGAACTATTTTGCTGACTGTTAAGAAAACAGAGGAATCACTTTAAGAAACACTTGGGAAACGCAGAAGAGCTAAAGTTGATCCGCCTTGACACGCCGCTGAAACCACGCAGCTATGAATATCAACACACCACCCAAAATAATAGAGACTAATATCTTTACCACCTCTGGCAAGTCCATGCTCAGAAAGAAGGTAAAGGTAAAAACGCCCGCGATGCAGGCAAGAATGTAACTTACCAAATGGGCCTTGATCGGCTTTCTTTTGACTGCTCGCCAAATCAGCCAGCCGATAAAAGCCAGAGAGCCAATTACAGCTACAGCACCCATAAATCACCAACCCCTCTCATCGAAGTATTTTCCAAACAGACCAAACATAGCCGTAGTCAGAGCCAGACAAGCCAGTTTGCCCGGCTCAGAGAGGTTTTTAATATACTCCGCCGCCAAATAGCCAACTCCTGAAACACAAAGTAAGATTCCAAAACCATACAGAATATAAATTCTCATTCTAAGACCTCGTCACCTACTAGGCTCGGGCACAGGAACGGGCTGCGGTGGTATCTTTTCAAGATACCCCGGCACCTCAGGATAATAACTCAGGATTATCTTTCGCTCTACTTGCCCAAGCTCAATTCGCACAGTATATTCTCCATATTCTCCAGCCCAAAAGCCTGCTTTCTCCAAGTCCTCAACCCGCAATGTCCAGTCCAACGTTACATCCTCAAATGGTGCAAGCTGGACGTCTTCGTCCAGCATCTGCAATATCTTTTTACCACCCTTCCAAACCGAGGCTTCTACATTAGACAAATATGTCGAAAAACTTCGATTCTCAATCTTATATCTAAAATAAACAGGTTCTCCCTTTCTAGTCCCTGTGGTATAACCAGACTCCTTAACCCAGGATTGCTGCCAATAATCAGGCTCTATTACCTGTTCATGCTCTTGAACTGTGATATACAGCGTGTCATAGATGCCCAAGTAACCATCCACGACAAATATGGCTAAAATGCCAACAAAACAGACTAAAGCCAGGTATAGATAAAGATTCGACTTACCTTTTGCTTCCAAAGCTAACCAACCTTATCAATTCATCTTTGATAATATGAATCTGCTTGGTGAAGCTATCTTTAGTGCCCCCTTTTGATGCTCCGCAAGAAGAAAAATAATCGAGTTACAAAAGCGACGGCAACAACGACGACAAGTATGAACGCCCATAATGGCATAAGTCCAACCTTAACAAGTATTGGTGTGGTCCAGCCGCTATCATTACCGGCACCATCTACAGCTTTAATTCGCCAGTAATATTTTCCTCGAAGTAAAGCCTCAGCATCAGTCAAAGTATACTTAGACTCAACCAGGTCTTCCTTAATCAACACCGTAGTTGCAAAGTCAGATTGAGAAGAAGATACCTGTAAACTATAGTAAACACCACTCGGGTCAGAAACATCGGCCCATTCAAAGGTAGGGGCAACACGATCGAAAAAGCCTACCCTATTTCTATCCTTTGGCGACACAATCTGTGGTAATGATGGTGGAGTTGTTTCCATAGTAAAAACACCCGAAGATGAGGCTCCACCAGCATCAGATGCTATTAAATTATGCTTGCCGCCCGGACTTTTAGGAGCTTTAAAACTCGCCTGAAAGTTGCCTTTAGCATCAGTGACCAATTTAGTAAACACAGCAACATTGTCATATTTAATAGTTAATTCTTTGTCTGCGCCAAAACCAGTGCCGTTGACCACGATATCACAACCTACATGGCCCTCAGCAGGTTCTATGACCATTTTCGATAAAACAGCCAATTTAGCATCAGCAACATCAACAGCAGTAGTTGAAGCACTATAAGCATCTATGAAATGGCTACCTCCGGTACTGGCAGGTATAGCCAAAGAGGTGGTCCAGCAACCTTCCCTATTAGCTGCGATATCGCTCTTGACAACACTACCATCAAACGTAACCGTTATGCCGCTTTCACTGCCGCCAAAACCGCAGCCATCGATGGTAATACTATCACCTACATACCCCGAATTCGGCTTAATTCTCACAGCAGAGGAGACAATAAAGGTGACGTCAGGAATTTCATCGGCCTTGGTAGAAGCACCTGAAGCGTCTATTGTATGAACGCCTTTAATAGAGTTAGGAACAACAAAGGTAACGTTCCACGACCCTTTGCTGTCAGCACTAGCCCCAGTCTTTGCATCAGTGCCATCATAGGTAACTCGAATGCCGCCTTCATCCTTGCCAAAGCCAGTACCACTGACACTAACTGAAGTACCAACATCACCAGACACCGGGCTAAGAGTGATTTTTGGACTGACTGTTAAGGTCACATCGGGAACATCGCCCGCCTTAGTGGTACTTCCTGAGGCATCAACCGTGTGACTACCCTTGGCGGAGCTGGGCACAGAAAAGGTTGCGTTCCACGAGCCTTTATCATTAGCGGCAATTCCTGTCTTCATGTCTGTGCCATCATAAGTGACCTTAATGCTGCTTTCAGTAGCAGCGAAGCCCTTACCCTCAACAGTGACAGAATCGCCAATAACACCTGAGTTTGGGTTAATGCCTATCGACGGAAGAACAGCAAAGGAGGCAGAAAAGACATGAGTACCAACCGGATTTTCCACTGTGACAGTATGATTCCCTCCATAGGCATCAGGTACAGTAAAGGTAACACTACCCCCCCCTGGCAGTGTGCCTTGCTTGACCCCAACTCCATCCCACTTAATGGAATAAGACCCGGCAGTCAATTCAGATATAGTCACCGTCGCCCCAATAACACCCGCCGTTGGAGTAATTCCAACAGCTTGAGCAGGAGCTGCAAAACAAAGAGCTAGAAGCAAAGCTAAACATAGAGCCGGAGCAGAAAATTTAACTTTCACGCTTGTCTCCCCCCTTCCTGCAAATAATCACATCCTATTATAGCGCAAATTTAAGCAAAAGTTTTGCTTAAATGAGAGGTTTTTTAACAATTCTGGTCGTGGACAAGTCAGCTCCTCAAGGTAGCTCCTAAATTGCGCTGCAATTTATCAATAATTTGCTCTTGGACTTTGTCAACTTCACTATCAGTCAAGGTATGCGCGGATGACTGATAGCCAATTCTAAAAGCGAGGGATTTCTTACCTGCCGGCACCTGTTCTCCCACATAAAGGTCAAAAAGAGCGACCGAATTCACAAGAGAAAAGTTCTGAATGATAGCACAAATCTGTTGGTAGGTTATCTGCTCATCCACCAAAAGCGCAATATCCCTGCTTGTGCTTGGATATCGGGGAATAGGTCTAATAGTTTTAAGACCAATACTAGCAGTCAGGGTCTCGCTAAACTCCTGAGCCGTTTTTCCGCTTTTTGGTTGATGCTTCCTAAGGCTAGATGCAGAGGATAATAGTTTATCTAAGTCAATCTCTATGAGATAAGCAGTCTCGGCAAGTCCAAAAGCTTCAGATACTTTGGGATGTATTTCACCCATGACACCCATTTTGCTATCGCCCACGATTATGATAGCATTTCTCCCTGGATATAAGCTTTCATCCTTACTTGCCTCAAAGCTGGCGATCAACCCCAGTCGTGATAAAACGGTCTCGACTATCCCCTTCGCAACAAAGAAGTCAATCGGTTCCTCTTTACCCTGCCAGGACAACCTACGCTGTGACCCACTAAGTACAGCACAAAGCATCTCCTTCTCCTGGGGTAAATCCCTCTCCCGAGGTAAGAAGACCTTCCCAATCTCAAAAAGCCTGATGTCATCTTCTTGATATCTCTCGTTCCGAGCTAAAACCGATAGGAGACCAGCTCGCAAACTAGTACGAAGATATTCCTGCTCTCTGGACATTGGATTAGCCACTTTCATCGGAGTCGGACCTACCAGACGAAGCTCCGGCGAAAGCCTCCCCAGCATCTCCAGACTGGTCAAAGAATAGGTAAGTACCTCCTGAAAACCACAGCTAACAAGGATGCTGCGCAGTTGTCGTTTGAGAGACAACATCGGCACTGGCTCATGCCTTGGCAATTGTGAACTCAGCATGGTAGTCGGGATTCTGTCATAGCCAATGACACGAGCTACCTCTTCGGTTAAATCGGCGGCACAACTGACGTCTGTACGCCACCAAGGAACTTCCACGTGAACTTTTGAATTTGATTCAGTTTGTCGACAACCAAACCCCAATAGCTCCAAAGTCTCGGCTATTTCACTAACCTCCAACTCCACACCAAGAAGCCGTTTAATGTCAGCAACAGACAACAATACAGGTTCCCTCTGCTGTTTGCCGGGATAAACATCAATAATTCCCTTAGCCACCTTACCACCAGCCAATTCCGTCATCAATTGAGTAGCTCGCTTTAACGCTACTAGTGGTAAGTCTCGGCTAAGCCCCTTCTCAAATCGCAGCGAAGCTTCACTGCCTAGCCGAAGACCAAGGCTTCCCCGATGAATAACCGCCTGATTGAAGTTCGCTGATTCTATCAGAACAGTGGTAGTATTCTCCGTAACTTCAGTATCTGACCCTCCCATAATGCCAGCAACAGCGATGGCTCGCTCTTTGTCGGCAATCACCAGTATATTTGGGTTGAGAGTCTGCTCGACCCCATCCAACGTAGTTATAGTCTCACCATTTCCTGCTCGGCGTACGATAATCTTTTTCCCACGTATCTCATTGTAGTCAAAGGCATGAAGTGGTTGCCCATATTCCAGCATCACATAATTTGTAACATCAACGATATTGTTAATAGGACGCATACCGCAAGCCAACAAACGCCGTTGTAACCACTGAGGCGATGAAGTTACCTTAATCCCAGTCAGCAAGCTAGCACAGTACCTGGGACATAGCTCTGGCTCAAGGATTTCCACTGAGGCAAAGGAATCTATTGCCTCTTCCAATTCCTGACACTGAACTTCAGGGATATGCACCTTATTTCCGGTAAGAGCTGCTATCTCCCTGGCGATACCAATCACTGATAAACAGTCAGGGCGGTTCGGCGTTATGTCAAGGTCAAGAATCGTATCACCAAGATACTCAGTCAAAGGAATACCGATAGTCGCTTCTGGAGATAGAATCATAATACCTTCGTGGCTATCCGAAATCCCCAATTCCTTCTCAGAGCAAACCACCCCCTCAGAAACAACACCACGAATCTTAGCTGGTTTCAATTGCACAATTTCACCGCTGTGACCATCTGTGAGCTGAGCTCCCACATGGGCAAAAGCTACCTTACCACCAACTGCGACATTAGGCGCCCCACAGACCACGGTGGAACGCTGCTTCCCTAAATCAACGGTCACCAGCCTCAGACGATCGGCATTAGGATGGACAATAACATCAACTATTTTGCCAACCACTATATCGTTCCAGCTCCCACCAATCACCTCCATTCCCCCAACCTCCAACCCAGCCATAGTCAACCCTTCACACAGCTCCTCAAGCGGCATGGAAATGTCAACATATTCTTTTAGCCAGCGAAGTGAAACTTTCATTATTACGTTCTAAGAATCAAAACAACCAGGTTCAGAATTGTCTTAGAAACCTGAGGTCATTACTATAAAAGAGGCGAATATCCTCTATGCCATAGCGAAGGATTGGAATACGTTCCACACCCATACCAAAAGCGAAACCCGAATAAACTTCAGGGTCGATGTCAACACGCCGAAGAACTTCAGGATGGACCATGCCTGCACCTAAAATTTCAATCCAACCACTGTTGCCGCACAGTCGACATCCAGCGCCACGACATGCCAGGCAATCAATAGCCACCTCAACACCAGGCTCCACAAAGGGGAAGTAATCGCAACGGAAACGGCATTTTCTCTCTTCGCCAAAAAGGCGACGAGCAAATTCAAAAAGAGTACCCTTCAAGTCAGCCAGGGTTATGTTTTTATCAACTGCCAGTCCTTCGACCTGATAAAACATCCACTCGTGAGTAGCGTCTGTGGCTTCATATCTATAGACTCGTCCCGGCGCTATTATTCTTATGGGCGGGCGTGATTTCTCCATAACCCTTATCTGGACTGGAGAGGTGTGTGTTCTCAAAAGCATGGGTTTATCGCCAGCTTCGGTCCCAGAGTCCACCCATAATGTGGCAAACATATCACGGGCTGGGTGGTCTACTGGCATGTTGAGAGCTTCGAAATTGTAATAGTCCCATTCCACCTCCGGCCCCTCAACAACTTGAAAACCCATGCTACTAAAAATATCACAAATCTCCTCGAGCGTCTGAGTTGTCGGATGGAGACGACCAAGAGAAACCCGCTGACCGGGTAGGGTGATATCTAGGCTTTCACGTTGTAGAGAAGGAGCTAAACTCCGCTCTAAATTGCTTTTCTTCTCAGTAAAGGCGTCTTCAAGAGCCCTCTTAAGTTCATTGGCTCGAGTTCCAGCTGTACGCCTCTCTTTTAACGGCAAAGTTGCTAACGAACGTAGAATCTGTATTAAACTACTTTTCCTGCCTAAATAACGAATTCGCCAAACTTCAAGCTCACTGACATCGGTGACTCTGCCTAGCTCATCAAAAGCTTTAGAGGCAAGCTCTTCAACCTGATTTAGCATCATTCTCACTATGTGAGGGGGATTTTAGCTCTCAAGTTTGGCTGAAGCTAGAGTTAGTAACTTGGAGAAGCTGGATGGATCTTTTACTGCCATTTCTGCCAATGCTTTGCGGTTGATCTCCACATCGGCTTTTTTTAGGCCATCCATGAATTGGCTATAGGAAAGCCCTCCAGCCCGGGCAGCTGCATTTATCCTAATAATCCACAACCGCCTCATATCACCCTTGCGCTCTCGACGATGGCGATAGGCATAAAATAAAGCATGCATCATAGACTCATGGGCACGCCGGAATAGAGAATGCCTAGTAGCCTTATGCCCCTTAGTTAACTTCAGTACCTTTTTATGTCGTCTATGAGTGACTATTCCGCCTTTAACTCGTGGCAATTACTTCCTCCTAATCTATTTCAAGCCATAGGGCAGTAGTCTCTTTAATCTAACCTTATCAGAAGGGTGAACAGTAATCATATCATCATAAAGGCGCTTAGTCCTGGCCGGTTTCTTACGCCTTAGATGGCTCTTGCCACCTTTGACACGCATAATTTTGCCGCTGCCAGTGATGTGGAAGCGGCTCTTAGCTCCTTTATGGGTCTTAAGTTTCGGCATCTAAACTTTCTCCTCAACAGCTGGTTTCTTAGTCTGTTTGGTCGAAGTGGGCGAAAGCACTAAGCTCATAATACGGCCCTCTGAAGATGGTGTCCCATCCAACACTGCTATGTCTTTCAAATCATCTGCTGCTTTTCGCAATAGCTTCAAACCTAGTTCCGGGTGAGTGATCTCCCGGCCCCGGAAAATTATAAAAAACTTTACCTTATCACCCTCCTCCAGCAGTTTCCTCGCAATCTTAATTTTAGTCTCAAGGTCATGTTCCTTCACCCTGGGCCTGACTCGAATTTCCTTAAGTACACCACCTCTCTGACCCTTTCGTGCTTTACGCTCCTTTTTGGTCTGCTCGTATCTATATCTTCCATAGTCAAGAAGTCGACATACAGGGGGAACTGAACTTGGCGCCACCTCCACCAAATCAAGACTGCGTTCGTTAGCGATCTGTAACGCCTTCTCAAGCGGGAATACTCCCAGCTGTGCTCCTGTCTCCCCTATAAGCCGAACCTCCTTAGCTCTAATCCACCGATTAATGCGTAGCTCCTTGATTATGTCTTTCCTCACCTCCTTACGAGAAGTAGACCATCGGGCAGAAATATATCACATTCACAACAGGAAATCAAAGTTTATCCGGTGATTTAGTTTCAATAATCGGATTTACCCTATCCATAAACTGAGAAAGCGCCAGCAAGCCTAACTCTTCCCCACTCCTCAGTCGGAGCGAAATCTTAGAAGCATCCATCTCTTTGTCACCAACAACAAACATATAAGGGATTTTCGCTAGTTGCGCCTCTCTTATTTTTAAGTTCATCCTCTCCGAGCGGTCATCAACCTGAACACGAATACCACACTCTCTGAGTTCACTTGCCACCTGGTGGGCATAGCTCAGGTGACGGTCAGCTATAGGAATTATGACTACCTGAACCGGAGATAGCCACACTGGGAAGGCACCGGCATAATGTTCAATGAGACAGGCCATGAAACGCTCCATACTCCCCAACACGGTGCGATGTACCATCACCACCTGATGCTCCAAACCATCATCACCAATATAATCAACATCGAAGCGCTGTGGCAGATTAAAATCAACTTGAATCGTGGGCCCCTGCCACAGCCGCCCTAAAGCATCTCTAAGCTTGACATCAATTTTCGGCCCATAGAAGACGCCTTCTCCAGGGTCTATCGTATAATCAAACTTAAGGTTTTCCAGAACATTTCTTAGCACCTCCGTAGCCTCTTCCCAAATCTGGATGGTTCCAGCATATTTATCAGGCCGAGTGGACAGAAGAAGCTCATATTCATTAAACCCAAAGGTGTTCATCATAAAGCGAGCTAATTGCACCACCTCTGTTACTTCAGCCCCAAGCTGGTCAGGCCGACAAAAAATATGAGCATCATCCTGAGTGAAACCACGTACCCGCGCTAGCCCGTGCAGTACCCCAGACCGTTCATAGCGATATACTGTACCCAACTCAGCGTAGCGAAGCGGTAAATTGCGATAGCTACGCAACTGAGTCTTGTAAATCATAATGTGCCCCAAACAGTTCATCGGCTTGATAATGTATTCCTGCCCTTCAATATCCATCGGTGAATATAAATTCTCTCGGTAGAAATCCCAGTGCCCGCTGGTTTTCCACAGATTCACCTTAGCAATATGTGGAGTATAGACAATTTCATAACCCCGTTTCCTGTGCTCCGCTTTCCAGAAATCCTCAATTAGTTGGCGCACCAAAGCGCCTTTAGGATGCCAGTGAACCAACCCGGGACCGGCTTCATCGTGAAGGCTAAAAAGGTCGAGCTCCTTGCCCAATTTCCTGTGGTCTCGCTTGGTAGCTTCAGCCAATCGAGCTAAGTAATCTTCAAGCTCAGCCTGAGTATCAAAAGCGACGCCGTAAATCCTCTGTAACATGGGACGCCTTTCATCACCTCGCCAGTAAGCCCCGGCAATACTGGTAAGTCTAAAAGCCTTAACCTCACTAGTTGAATTCACATGGGGCCCCCGACACAAATCAACAAAAGAGCCCTGGCGATAAATGGTGACTGTTTTGTCAGGAAGTTCCTTAATGAGTTCCAGCTTATAAGGTTGCTCGGAAAACAACTTCAGTGCCTTAGCCCTGCTGAGCTCCTCTCTAATAAAAGGAAAATTAGCGGCAATTATCTCCCTCATCTTAGCTTCAATTGCCGTCAAATCTTCTGGAACAAGAGCCCGTGGCAATTCGAAGTCGTAATAGAACCCATCTTCAATAGCCGGGCCGATACCAAATTTAGCTCCAGGAAAAAAGGACTGGACTGCTTCAGCCATCACATGGGCAGCCGAATGCCGCGTCCTTTCCAATCTCGCCTCTTTTTCTTCCGAGGTCACTTTCGAACTCCTACACTAAGCCAAACAAAAACCTCACGCCATTGTAAGCGAGAGGTCAACCCTGGGCTAAACTTGCTCAGGAGCTAATGGGCACTGACAGGAGAATGTGCAAATGGCTTCCACTCACTAATCTAATCAGCTTTAACTATCGCATTTTATCAATGCTACTATTGAGAGTCAAGCTGAATGTTCGGTCTCTCAAGCGTGTTGCGTCAAAATAAACTGTTACCAAACTGGGCATGGTTGCGTCATAAATTGTGTTACCGAAGCCTGATTAGTTTTGCCCTTCTTTTGTTGATTAGTGGGACGCTCTGCCAAATCCCATAGA
>VGNX01000018.1 GCA_016865855.1 Chloroflexota bacterium
ACAACCTCGTCCTGATAGATATCAAGATGCCGGCCATGGATGGCGTGGAATTATACAGGCGTATTCAAAAGATAGCTAAATCATTAGCCCGGAGAGTAGTCTTCATCACCGGCGATATTATGGGCGCCGATACCGAAAAGTTCCTCTCGGAGACTAAAGCTGCCCATATTGACAAGCCCTTCAGTGCGGAGCAGTTGAAGAGAGAGGTAAGGCGCGCTTTGACCGGAGGTCAGTAGTGAAACCGACCACCTAAGTGGTCGGTTTCTGCTTCTGAACGATAGCCCCCTGGGATGCCGAGGTGGTGGCAGCCGCGTTACAAATCTTGACTGCAAATAAGCCGCTCTCTGCTTTGTTGGATAACAGCCTTGGGGACATACTTGTCATGAAGGGATACATACCTTACTTTTTTACTACACGTAAAGTTACTTATAGGCTATTCACAATAGCTCTGGGGAGCAGTATATTAGATTAGGCTGGATTCAGCGATAAGTTATCGAGCAGGGGAGTGACTAATCTAAATGGGAAAGACAGATAAACAAAACAAATCCGGGATGGGTGAGTCGGCAGAACTGGCTCAAGCTTTGATGCGTTGTGCCGGAACAGGGATTTACGTTGTCCAGGATGGAAAATTTCAGTATGTTAACTCACTGTTCCAGGAGCTAACAGGTTATACAGAGCGGGAACTGCGAGGCAAGTATTCTCTCGACCTGGTTCATACTGAGGATAGAGAAGCAGTCAGGAAGAAGGCGATAGAAAACCTGAAAGACCACTGTCTATTGCCCTATGAGTACAGATTTATGAAGAAGAACGGCGAGGTAATGTGGGTTTTAGAGAGACTTGTCTCAACTGAGTACAGAGGAAAACGGACCGCCGTGGGAAGCTTTATGGACATCACCGAACACGAGCAGTTGGAAGAGGCCCTAGCAAGATCAGAGGAGAGATATCGGACTATACTGGCTGAGATAGAAGAAGGCTACTATGAGGTAGACCTCGCTGGTAACTTCACCTTCGTCAATAACGCAACTTGTCGTCAATTCGGATACTCCAAGGAAGAGTTAATCGGAATGAACTATCGAGTCTATGTATCCAAAGAGGATGCAAAGAGCGTGTATAAGGCCTGGAGTAAAGTCTACCGGACAGGCGAGCCACTGAAATCGTATCCCTTTGCAAGCATTAGAAAAGATGGAACGCAAATATTTTTAGAAAACTCAGTTTCCCCTTTGCGAAACAATGAGGGAAAGATTATCGGATTTCGGTCAATCAGCCGTGATGTTACCGAGCATAAGCAGTTCGAACAAAAGCTTGCTGAAATGGCCACCCATGACCCACTGACTGGCCTGCCCAACAGAGTATTGTTAAGTGACCGTTTTACGATTGGGTTGGCTCTGTCACGGCGCAGTGGTAACAGACTGGCCGTACTGATGCTCGATTTGGATCGATTTAAGGCTATTAACGATGCTATGGGGCACGACGTCGGTGACCAGTTACTGAAAGCCGTTGGAGAGCGGTTGACAGGTATTATGCGCAAGAGCGATACGATTGCCCGTATAGGTGGAGATGAGTTCATTTTGGTGTTACCACAAATCTCCCAGGCGAACGATGCTGCCGAGTTCGCCCAAAGAATCTTAGATGCCTTTCAAGAGCCATTTGTTTTTGGTGGTTACCGGCTCCATATCACAACCAGCATTGGCATTGCTGTTTACCCCGAAGGTGGGAAAGATATTGAAAGCTTATTGAAGAATGCTGACACCGCCATGTACTGGGCTAAGGAGAAAGGTCGGGATATCTATAGATTTTATGATGGCAGCGAGGCCGCTACCTTGTTGGCAAAGCAAAGAAGAGTGTGAGCATAGGTTCCCTTCGAGGCGGTTGATGTTCAGTCCAGTGGGGCTCAGTGGACGGAACAAAGAACTTTCACCCTGGCTTTCAGCCTTGCCATTTAGACCATTGTTAACTACTATTGCAGCAAGGAAGTGATCTCAGGTGCAAAAAATGGGAGAGCCATCTTGTTCTCAGACGGAACAGAAAGTAATCTGGAGCAAATTTCAATCTAGCTCTTTTATTAGCTCCTTTACCGAATCGAAAACTTTTACACGTCCAGATTTGATGTCCTCTTCAGCCTCTTTTTCACCTTCTTGCCAGCTTTTTGTCCAGAAATAAGCCTGGCTCTTGTCCACCAGCTTTTTCGGCACTAACACTGCCTTTTCATCCACAATTTCTATTTCAACGATATCGCCTTCATCAATACCAAGTTTCCTGCGTACAGATGCCGGAAGTGTGATTTGGCCATGTCTTGTAATTTTACTATATACACTCATCTTTCAAACCTCCTAAGGTTGTCCAAGCGCTTCGTCATGATGTCCGATATTACGCAAAACGATAGTATCAGCGTCTAGCTGGAATGTTATTCTTAATGACTGACTAGCTCTTGCCTCCCAGATATTTCCAGTTCCTTTTACCTTTTTTACCCTTAGAGAAGGATAGCTCATATTCACTGCGAGATTTTCGATAGCCTTATGAACTAATCTCTTATCGTTTGCGCTGAGTTGCCTCCAAGCTTTCTTGAACCTATCGGTACGAGCAATCTTCATTATTAAGCTTGTTACTATATTACGATAATACTATATTACTAATATCCAAAGATGTCAAATATAGTGCTAATAGCAATCAAATTGGTGGACAGGGAAGTGCGGGTAAAAATAAGCAAGCGGTTATTTAATGTTTTGCTAAACTTTTGTAAGCAATGGTGGAGCTGAGGTAGCAATAGGCAGAACTTTTGAACTTGTTTTTAGCCTCACAATCTGAAATTCAGCTCTTACGAGGGCAGTTTTAATAGTTTTCCGTCGAGGCGGTTGGTGTCCAGTCTGGTGGGCGCTTATGGACAGTTCCTTTGTATTAAAGCTCTCCACAATTTAGCTATATTACGTACACAGTGCGTGCACAGATTGCTAGCTCAGGCTCCTCTGGCGGTATTGGAGGGCTTCGGCGAGGTGGTTGGCTTTGATGATGTCGGCGCCGTCGAGGTCGGCGATGGTTCGGGCTAGCTTGAGTACACGGTGGAAGGCACGGGCGGTTAAATGGAGTTGCTTCATAGCCGTACGCAGCAGGCTCTGGGCTGGCGGGTCAACACGGCAGAACTCCTTAACCTCTATGGGCGTCATCTCGGTGTTGCACATAAGCTTTGTCCCTTCAAAGCGCCTCTGTTGAATTTGCCTGGCAGCTTCAACCCTAGTTCGAACTTTCTCCGAGCTTTCGCCCAGGGTGTCATCGGTAAGCTTTTCGTATTCGACTCGCGGGACTTCGATAAAGATGTCGATGCGGTCGAGAAGCGGCCCGCTGATTCGCTTCTGGTAGCGCGAGATTTCACCTGAGGAGCACTTGCATTCTTTAACCGGGTCACCGTAATAACCGCAGGGACATGGGTTCATGGCGCCCACCAGCATAAAGTTGGCCGGGAAGGTGACGCTGCCTTGAGCCCGGCTGATGGTGACAACCTTGTCCTCCACAGGCTGGCGCAGTGATTCCAGAGCCATGTGGCTGAATTCGGGGAACTCATCAAGAAAGAGCACGCCGCGGTGGCTTAAGCTTATTTCACCGGGGCGAGGCCAGTGTCCACCGCCGACCAGGCCGGCGTGGGAGATGGTATAATGTGGCGAGCGGTAGGGACGCTGGTTGATGAGGGGCGTGTCCTGAGAAAGAAGCCCGCTGACGCTGTAGATTTTGGTCACCTCTAAAGCCTCGGCTAGAGTCATCGCTGGCATTATGGATGGTAGCGAACGGGCAAGCATGGTCTTGCCGCTGCCCGGTGGGCCAGACATGAGGATATTATGTCCGCCAGTAGCGGCTACTTCTGTAGCGCGTTTGGCATGTTCCTGTCCCTTTATGTGGGCCAGGTCAACATGGGAGAAGTCAGTGGTGACGTCTCTCCAGTCTTTATCCGGCTGATATTGAGGGATTGATATCTCACCTCGAAGATGGCTGACCAGTTGAGCTAGTGATACAGAAGGGATGACCTTGATGCCATCCAGCATGGAGGCTTCGTTGGCATCATCGGACGGCACGAAGACATCTGACAACCCCTTGTCTCGAGCTAGAGCAGCCATGGGCAAGATGCCATGGGTATGTCGCAGGCTGCCATCGAGTGAAAGCTCGCCGAGGAAAAGCATGTTTGAGACGTCAGCATATACTTGCTCTGAGCTGAGCAATATGCCGATGGCAATGGGCAGGTCGTAGGCAGGGCCGGCTTTCTTTAAATCAGCGGGGGCAAGATTTACCGTAATTCGCCTGGTTGGGAAAATACATCCAGAGTTGCGGATGGCAGCCCGGACACGTTCTCTAGCTTCCTGCACTGCAGTATCTGGTAGACCGACGATGGTGAAGGAGGGAAGCCCGGGAGAGATGTCAGCTTCTACTTCAACGATGGCTCCTTCCAGCCCGACTACGGCACAGCTCATAACTTTAGCCAGCATATTCACTTCCTGAGGGAGTTAAGGCGCGAAGTGCACGCGTATCTCATTTAATCACCCGCGCCAGGGCTTTCGCCAGTCCGGGAACGGTTTCGAATTTCTTAAGTTCCCCGGGTTTAATCCACTTAGCTTCGGTATGTTCCCAGTCTATCTTGATTTTTTCCGGAGCTTTTGCGTGGAAAAGGAATGGGTGCACTATCCATTTTCGGTTCAGGCTTTTATCGATGACTTCCAATGGTTCGCCTTTCTTTATCAACTTCAGGTCCTTTTTGTACAGTTCAGTTTCCTCGCTTATCTCGGTGAAGGCTTGGTCAACATCGTTTGTCTCTATATAGCCGCTGACGCCGGCCCAGCTTCTACGGTAGGTGCTGACTTTGTGGCTCCGTCTTAAAATCAGGATTTTGCCGCCATGTTCGAGGAAGCAGGTGACTACATGCTTCTCCTCCAGTGTACTAGCGGCTGTTTTGCCGAGGTGTGTTTGGAAATATTCTTTGAGCAGGCTCAGCGCTGCTTCAGCAGCCTTTTGCTTGTTTTGCTCTCTATTGCCTGGAAAGTGATGCTCTTGAGTCAATGTGGTATCCTTAGCTGATAGGCCGAGATAGAATAGTCCTACAGGTTTGCCCGGTGCAGCACCAGTGGGCCCAGCAATGCCAGTATCGGATATGCAGATATCTACTTTGAGCAATTTCCTGCCACTTTCAGCCATCTCTATGGCTGTCTGGGGGCTGACGGCTCCATGTTTCTTAAGGGTCTGCTTTTTCACCCCAAGAATTTCCGTTTTGGCTTCATTACTATAGGAAACGATGGAGCCCTTGTAGTAATCGGAACTACCCGGGACGTTGGTTATCTTATCGCTTATCCTGCCGCCGGTAGCTGATTCGACAGTGCCAATCGTCAACAGTTTCCCTGTTTTGGCCTGGTACTCTCTGAGCAGTTGGGCGATATCGTCTTGTAATGCTGTCATTCATCTCCCTTTGGTAATTTAGAAGGCTGGGCCAATTTTAACAGAAACCTGGATGGGTAAGCTAGGGGGGGATTCTTGTGGTTGTTTGCTAATGTAGCGGCGAGGCTTTAGCCTCGCTAGATTCCAGCTTCGGGCGACCTTAAAAGGTCGCCGCTACATGTGTGGGATAAGAAGGGCGACCCTAAAGGGTCGCAACTACATTGAAAACGGACTGTTGATAAACACTCTCGATCCTTCGCTTCGCTCAGGATGACATGAAGGGAAAGGGCTCAGGATGACACGGAATCGGGTAGATTGGAGCATCGGCTCCAATCGTGCCTAGAGCGGATGCTCTAGGCATACCCATTTTTGTCATTGCGAGGAGCAAAGCGACGAAGCAATCTCAGTCGAAGGCGGACGTGGTTGCTATGCGGAGATTGCCACGCCTTTGGCTCGCAATGACAGTAGGGGGAGAGGCTCGCAATGACAGTGGGCAAAGGTTTGGAGTGATGACACGGAGTCTCTCTAGCTTTCCTGATATAATTAGGGCTGTGGAGGGTCTGCCGGACACAATAACCTTTCTAGGTACTGCGGGTGCTCGGTTTGTGGTGACCAAGCAGTTTTTAGCTTCAGGAGGTGCCTGGCTCAATTTCGGCGGCACTGAGATACTCCTTGATCCTGGTCCTGGCTGCCTTGTTCAAAGCGTCAAGAGAAAACTTGATGCTTCCAGGCTGAAGGCTATCATCTTGTCTCATAAACACCTAGACCACTCCGGCGACATCAATATCATGATTGAAGCGATGACTGAGGGTGGCTGGAAGCAGCGCGGTGTGGTATTTGCGCCATCGGATGCTCTGGATAAGGATGCTGTAATTCTCCCGTACCTGCAAAACTACCCACAGGAGATAGATATTTTGTCTGAGGGCAAATCTTATTCTATCGAAGATATCTCTTTTGAGACTCCGGTGAAGCACAGGCATCCTGTTGAGACCTATGGCTTTGTTTTCAGAACACCGCGGCATACCCTTTCCTGGATTACCGACACCAAGTATTTCGGTGCATTGTCCAGATATTACCGGGCTGAGCTGTTAATTATGAATGTAGTTATGCTGGAGCCTCGGGATGGGGCTGACCATTTATCTATTCCTGAGGCCAGGCAGATAATTGGGGAAGTGAAACCCAAGGCTGCCATACTCACCCACTTTGGTATGTCACTGTGGCGGGCTAAGCCCTGGGAATTGGCCCAGAAGCTGAGCGACGATACAGGTATTAAGGTTATTGCGGCTCGTGATGGCATGAGGTTTGATTTAGCGAGGTTGGAAGAGCTATAAGGAAGTGTTTGCCGTTGCGAATTGTAACTCTGGATTCTTTCCAGTTGTCATCCTGAGCGAAGCGAAGGATCTTTATAAAGTGAGATTCTTCGGTCGCTTTGCTCCCTCAGAATGACAAAAAAGGGGTGCCCTCTAGAAGCGTCCCTTTTTCAGCCTAGGTAGGGAAATCAGCAGACTAAACATTACATAAAGTGCGAAGATGAGCAAGAGTATGCCTATTAGCAAGGCCAGGAAAAGGAACTCAAGCATGAAGATAGGCAGCATCAGGAAAGAAGAGATTCCGGAGAACCTTCTTGTCCTGATGAAGCTGCGGCGATTGCTTATCCGGACGAAGCCCTGATTAAGGAGCTTCGGCGGAGTTACTGGCACGGGAAGCCTTGACTGGCTATCTGGCTCTTTCATTAGTAGTTAATTATAGCTGGAGGGTAGTGGTGAAGTCCAATTTGGAGGTTTCTTGTTTGTCACCCTGAGCGATAGCGAAGGGTCTCTAGATTCTTCGCTACGCTCAGAATGACAGCGAGAAAGAGCTCGTAATAACAGAGGAGAATTGCTAAACAATATGGGGAGTGATGACTGAATATTATGTCGGGACCAGCGGCTGGCATTATGAGCACTGGCGGGGACTTTTTTATCCTGAAGCACTGGCTAAACCGAAGTGGCTGGGATTTTATGCTCAGGATTTCACTACTGTAGAGCTCAATAACAGCTTCTATCATTTGCCTTCGGAAAAAGCTTTTGTTAACTGGCGTGAATCTTCGCCCAAGGGTTTTGTCTTCGCTGTTAAAATTAGCCGTTTCATCACCCATATAAAGAGGCTAAGGAATGTGGAGGAACCACTGCGGAATTTCCTGATACGAGCTGATTTTCTGCAGGATAAGCTTGGGCCGCTGCTATATCAATTGCCGCCTGGTATGAAGCGCAACGATGAAACTTTAGAAGCTTTTTTGACTATCTTGCCTCGTCAGTATCGCCATGCTTTCGAGTTTCGCCATGAGTCCTGGATTGATGATGGCGTTTTTAGTATTTTGAGACGGTACAATGCTGGCCTGTGTGTCTTTGATATGCCTGATTTTACCTGCCCGGTGGTGGCTACGGCTGATTTCGCCTATATCCGATTTCATGGCAGCACCGGCTTGTACTGGAGTTGCTATAGCGATGAGGAACTTTCGGATTGGGCGAAGAAGATTGATGAGCTGGGGAAGAATCTGAAGGCAGTGTATATCTACTTCAACAACGATGCTGAAGCTTATGCGGTAAGAAACGCCAAGACTCTGGCACGACTTTTAGGCTTGTAGAAAGCTCACCCTCACCCAATCCATGGGAAAATCCAAATCCCAATATCTAAATCTCAAATAAATCTCAATCTCAAATTTCCAAATGTTAAGAGCGTTCGTTGGCTCCTCTGTGTCATTGCGAGCGAAGCGAAGCAATCTCTGTATATCTATTCCCACCCCTCGGGATTGCTTCGTCACTCCGTTCCTCGCAATGACAATAAAAGATCTCCAGATGTTTTCAATCTAGGGCTTTGAATGTGTTTGGCATTTGGTGCTTAGGATTTAGGATTTTTGTGGGGTGGAGGTGGACAGACCCTGAAGGTCTGTCCCTACGGGTCTCACCTCACCTAGCCTCTCCCGTGCCCCATATCCCAGCGGGAGTAAATTCTCGCTGGATGCCTGCCCGCCCTTCCTTCTGTCAAGGGTGATGGTAGAAGGAACGTGTAGTTGCGAGGCTTTAGCCTCGACCGTAACCAAGCCCCAGGCGACCTTAAAAGGTCGCCGCTACATGTGGGATAAGAAAGGGCGACCCTAAGGTCGCAACTACATTTGGACACAAGTATTGCTACTTCTTAAAGGCTTTGCTGCCGATGGCGAAGAGAAGAAGGCCTAAACCAAGCAAGAACAGGGTTATAGGGCAGGGTAAAGGCCAGCCGGGAATAGGATTGGGTATGCCGGCAACTATCAGTATTGCATCTATAGCTAATAATGCGCCACCTATTATTATAAGCCACTTCGATGCCGTTAACATGATTCACCTCCTCTCAACATGATTATACTACGGTGGTCAATACTTGCCTCACCGGTGTTTCTTAACCCTCCACTAGCCCTCTTCTATTGAAGGAGGTGGCATGCAAACGTGAACCTTTATCTGGGTGAACTACTGTTTATTTTTTGAAAGCCTTGCTGCCGATGGCGAAGAGTAGGATTCCCACACCAAGCAGGAGCAGGCTGACGGGACAGGGTATGGTCCAGCCTGTGAACGGGATCTCATTTATGCCGGCAAATCTTGCCAGCGAGCCTATAATCAGTAACGCGCTACCTATTATGAGTAGCCATTTTGATGCGGTTAACATGGAACACCTCCTTTTTCTGCGATTTTGTGGGATTGCTTCGCTCCGCTCGCAATGACAAATATGGGTTATGGACACTTCAGATTATATTGTATAACAGTAGTCAATACTTGCCTTGCTATACCAGTAGTTACAGGTATTCCTTCACTTTCTCAGCCAGTTTGCTGGTCATTCCTGCTACCCTGGCCAGCTCGTCTATTGATGCCTCTTTGATACCCCGCACCGAGCCAAATTTCTTAAGCAAGGCTTTCTTGCGTTTGGGGCCGATACCAGGAATGCTATCCAGAGCTGAAGCTATTCCTTCTTTTTGCCGCAATCTTTGATGGTAGCCTAAAGCGAAGCGATGGGCTTCGTCTCTAATCCTTTGGAGCAAGTACAGCGCTGCGGAAGTTTGAGGGATATCAAGCGGCTCAGATTTGCCGGGTATGAATACCTCTTCCTTTTCTTTGGCCAGGCTGGCGACCGGGATAGAGTCCAGTCCCAGTTCTTTCATTACTTCCAGTGCAGCATTTAGATGGCCCTTGCCACCATCGATGAGAATGAGGTCAGGGGCTGTTGCCCACTTATCATCAGCAGCCAAACATCTTCGGAGGCGCCGTCTTAACACCTCCTGTATCATGGCATAGTCATCTATGCCGGCTACCGACTTGATTCTGAAGCGCCGGTAATGCGCTGGCTTGGGCATGCCTTTATCAAAAACAGCCATGCTGCCGACCGCTAGATTGCCTCGGATGTTGGAAATATCATAGCCCTCTATCCTCAGCGGGATTCCGGGTAAGCCGAGTCTCTCCTTAAGCTCTTCCAGGACGAGAGCAGATTCGATGATTGTTGATTGTTTGGCCTGGTATAAAGCCAGCCCCTGGCGGGCGTTTTCTATGACTATGTCCATTAGCTGCTTCTTGGTTCCCTGGCGCGGCACGTGCAGTTTGACCGGTGCTCCTCTCTGATTTGCCAGCCATTTGGTGATAACCTCTGGCTCCTCAATGGGATACTGGAGCAGGAGCACTGGTGGTATTGAGGAGGCTGAGGCATAGTATTGTTTGATGAAGCTGGTCATTATCTGGCTCGGCTCTTCATTGCGTATGCCATCCAGTAAAATATAGTCGCGGCCGATGAGTTTGTTGCTGCGGATGAAGAAAATCTCTACATAGGCTAGGTCTTTGGTTTGTGCCAGGGCGATGACATCCTGGTTGCCTCTCACGGTAATGGCAATCCTCTGTCCCTCGATAACCTTTTCTATGGCCTGGATCTGGTCGCGGAGTAAGGCTGCTTTTTCAAATTGGAGCTGCTGCGAGGCTTTTTTCATTTTGCGCCTGAGGTCTCGAAGAACTAACTCCTGCTCGCCTTCGAGAAACAGGATAACCTGTCTTATTACTTCGTTATAATCTTCCTTGCTGACAACGCCGATGCAAGGTCCGAGGCAGCGATTGATGTGGTATTCAAGGCAAGGCTTGGGGTCTTTTCCGGTGATGGTTTTATTGCAGGAGCGGAAGGGGAAGATTTTCTTTATTAACCTCAGCGTTTGGCGTAAGGAGCTGGCGCTGGCGAAGGGGCCAAAATACCTGTCTCCGTTTTTATGGAAACGGCGAGTAATACGGACGCTTGGCCAATCATTTTTGAGGTCTATCCTAAGGTAGGGAAAGGTTTTGTCATCCTTCAAGCGCACATTGTAGCTGGGGCGGTACTTCTTAATCAGGTTGCACTCCAAGATTAGGGCTTCCTGCTCGGAGTCGGTCACAATGGTCTCAAAGTCGCTTATCCTGGCTACCAGCCGTTCGAGCTTGGGTGATAGATTAGTACTGGGACTAAAGTAAGCTTTTATCCGGTGGCGGAGGCTAGCTGCCTTGCCGACATAGATAGTTTTACCTTGGCTATCTTTAAAAAGGTAGACGCCAGGCTTTGCTGGCAATGCTTTTAACTGCTCCTCAATAAGTGCGGGCATCATGCTACAATTTATTGTAGCATTGGATGCTGAAATTAAACAAAAAGTTTTCGAAATTTTCTTCCGCATGCATAGCTTTGCCTGGCTGTGTTGTGCTAGAATAAGCAGGGCGTGCTGAAATGGAAGAAGACATAAAGTCCTTCTTTGATTATTTAGTTAGCGAAAAGAAATACTCCAAAAACACTTTGGCAGCTTACAATAACGATTTGAATCAGCTAGCTGACTATGCCAAGTCTGAGGGCTCAGTAGGGGGATTTGGCCCTTCGGAGCCCAGGTTGAACGCTGAGCTTCTATCAGGTTATCTACACAGCCTCAGGGGGAGAAAGTACACATCGTCTACAGTGGCTCGCAAAATAGCTGCAGCTAAGTCCTTCCTTAAGTTTATGGTGGACAGAGGCAGGCTGAGAGGCGATCTGGCACCGAATCTGGTTTCACCTCACGTAAGCAAACCCCTGCCTAAGTCATTGTCTGTTTCTGAAGTCCGCCGCTTATTAGCGGAGCCAGCAAAGCTTTCTACCACTGACGCAAAGAGAGATAAAGCAATGCTGGAGTTACTTTACGCCACTGGCTTGAGGGCCAGTGAACTGATGGCGCTAAACACACGAGACATCGACTTGAAGAAGAACACGGTGCGGTGCTCAGGGTTGGGCTCTAGAGTTCGAGTTCTTCCTATTGACCAACCTGTAGCTCGGCTGGTTAAAGAATATATTGATGTCGTTCGTCCTGACTTATTAAGCAATGAAAAAGAAGTTGCTTTGTTCCTGAATCGCCGTGGCGAACGGCTTACCCGGCAAGGCTTCTGGCAGATTGTTCAGGGCTATGCTGATAAGGTTGGACTTAGCGGCAAGGTCACGCCTCGCAGTCTGCGACACAGCTTTGCTGCCCATAAACTGAAGGGCGGTGCCGACTTACAGTCTGTTCAGGAGCTTCTGGGACATGCCCATATTTCAACTACCAGGGTTTATGTTCAGGTGGAGCTTCGTCCTTGAGTCGAGGTCAGAGGGTAGTTTGAAAATGCTAGTTTGTCATTCTGAGCGAAGCGAAGAATCTAGACCCTTCACTTCGTTCAGGGTGACAGAATTAATATTCTCAGGCGAGATTATAAAGAATATGATTCTAGATTTTTTGGAGCAAGACTATGGGGAAAAAATCGCGACGGAAAGCTAAACATCGAGCCGGTGGCAAGTTAGCAAGAAGAGTACCAGTCGAACGTATTTATCCGCCTAAACCGACGCTTGAGCCTAAAGCAGCAGTGCCTTCAGTTGCACCAGCCATCTCGTCAGCTCAAGCAACCCGCTATCAATACGTATTACCTGAGCTGCGGCGCATCGGTATCATTTCTGGTGCTCTATTTCTAATTCTTATTATATTAACTTTTGTTCTCAGTTGAAGCCTAAAGGTGGCAAGTGCGTGGGTTTAGAGGCATCCCGAGCCAGACTGATCGATTGCCTGAGACAAGAGATCCGTGATAAACGTGTGCTGTCAGCTATGGCACACGTGCCCCGCGAGTTTTTTGTACCACAGGACTATTACTGTGCAGCTTATGAAGACATGCCCTTGAGCATTGGCTTCGGGCAGACTATTTCTCAACCCTTTATCGTGGCTTTGATGACTCAGGCTTTAGGACTTAAGGGCAGCGAAAAGGTGTTGGAATTAGGTACTGGAAGCGGCTATCAGACAGCGATATTAGCTGAGCTGGCGAAGTGGATAGTCAGCATCGAACGCATTCATCAATTGGCTGAGTCAGCCAGGCAGATTTTGGGCAAGCTAGGTTATACTAACTTTGAGATTCACACGGCTGGTGAGGCTTTGGGCTGGCCAGTTGGAGTACCCTATGATGCCATAATAGTTACTGCCGGTGCACCCCATGTCCCTGACGCGCTGCTTGAGCAACTAGTGTTAGGGGGGCGACTGGTCATTCCCGTGGGTTCGAGGTGGGAACAGGATTTGCTCAAAGTCACCAGGAGGAAAAAGGGAAATCTGGTTGAAAGTCTGGGTGGCTGTCGCTTTGTACCTCTTATTGGTAAAGGCGCCTGGGAAGAATAGTAGCTCGCCAGATATATCTATATAATCTCGTAGTTGATAATCTTTCCCTGCTGAGCGTCGATTTCTATCTTGAATTCGTAACTATTTGCTGATTTGGGAGCGACAAAGCGGCTCATCGGGCTTCGAGACCGCATGGTGAGCTCTCCCCGGAGTTGATATACTTGGCTGTCACTAGTGGCTATTAGCTGGCAACCACTGAAATTGATTTTAGAATCGAAGTGTTTAGCAAGTAGAAACTTTTCAGCGATTTGCTGCGCTTCAACTTCAGTTATCAATTTCTTACCCTCGACTATTTTGGCACCTTACATGCAGATTTTCAAATTCTATATACCGAAGATGTCGAGCAATAATCTCTCAATGTATTTGCGACCCTTTGGGGTCGCCTATCACCACACACATGTAGACTCGACCTTTAGGGTCGAGTTCAGCGAGGCTAAAGCCTCGCCACTACATCTTAGTAAACAATCTCATATACCTGCTCTTGGTAAAAAGATAAGGGGCACGCCAGGTTTAACTACCAGGGAACCTACCGGACAGACAGTAACACAGGCCAGGCAGGAGGTACAGCCTGCCTCAGCTAAGGGCATACCTGAGAAGGTGCTGACGACAGTATCAATACCTCTGAAGGCGAAGTCGAGTATACCTGAGCCTTGCTGGTGACATACCCAAACACATTTGCCACATAAAACACACTTATTGGGGTCATAAATAAATAGGGTATGGCTCGAATCTATGGGTAAATTATGGGGTATGCGTCTAAGCCTCTTAGGCTTCAGCTTCAAACCAAGGCGGGAAGCCGTATTTTGAAGCTCGCAGTTCCGGTTCTTGGCACAATTGGCGCAATCAAGGTGGTGATGAGTAAGGAGAAGCTCAAATGCGGTATTCCTGAGCCTCTTGACTTTGGGCGTGTTGAGATGTACCGACATGCCGTCTTTGACCGGCTCGGTGCAGGCAGTAACCGGAGCACCTCTGCCTTCGATTTCCACAAAGCAGAGGCGGCAGGAAGCAAAAGATGGATTGGCTTCTCTTATGGCGCATAGATTAGGGATATAAAGTCCATTATCCAGAGCTACCCAGAGGATACTGGTTCCTTCTTTAGCTTTAAATTCGATACCGTCAATGGTTAAAGTAAACAGCTTGTTGCTCCTCTTTTAAAATCCGGCTAACACTTCCTTATCATGTTATTTGGGCTTTATAAAGCTGTTTTCCAAAAGGTCGGCCAGGCCTTTGGTGTCATGCAGGGAAAACTGTCTGGTCTTGGTTTCCAGCGGCTCATCGGTAGCTATAGCTATGAGGTTGTTAGTGTGGCTGAGAGGTGGACCGGCTGTTCTACGATGAACCTCTAGCTTAGGCGCGCTGCTCTGCTTAAAACCTTCAGCAAGGATAATATCATAATCTTCACCGAAGAGACGGGCTATGTCGTTTAGGTCAGGCTCTTCAGTAACCGGCTTGATTAGCACAATCTGGTCTGGCGAAACGATGGCTGTAGCGTCACTGCCAGCTTGAATGTGACGCCAGCTATCCTTGTCTGGTTTATCGAAACTTAGCCTATGGGCGGAATGCTTGATGGTAGCTATGTGGTAACCCCTCGACTTTAGCTCTGAGATCAGCGCTTCTATAAGAGTGGTCTTGCCTGATTTTGATTTGCCTACAATTGATACTACGGGAGGCATTCAATTAAATTGCCATGGAAGCGAAGGTAAAGGCCTTTGGCTTCAGCATTTCCTGTAGGCCTTTTTCCATGGCTCCTTTCTAATGGCTATGTAATCTTGGACTGCCGCTTTGACGGCATTAGCGGCTAATAGGGCGCAGTGATGATTGCCCTCAGGCAGACCGCCCAAAGCTTCCAGGATAGCACTCTGATTAATAGCCAACGCCTGCGCCACATCCTCGCCCTTAATTATTTCTGTGGCCATGCTACCACAGGCGACGGTAGTGCTGCAGCCATCTGTCCAAAAAGTGGCATCTGCTATTCTGCCATCTTTCGCCTTAAGCCGTATTTCCATGGTCTCTCCGCAGGAGCTGGTTGCGGAACCAAAGCCATCGGGGTTCGGAATTTTACCCATATTTCTGGGACTCATGGCGTGGTCAATAACCGTTTCGGTATATACTTTCTTCATCGCTTCCATTATTTGTTTTTCTAACTCATCGAATTCATCGGTCATTATTCGTTTCCTTAAACAAAGATTATTCGGTAATTAACCTGTCATTCTGAACCCTTCACTACTTGTCATTTTGAGGGAGCGAAGCGACCGAAGAATCTCGTTCAGGGTAAACTCCGCGAAGAATCTAGAGACCCTTCGCTGTCGCTCAGGGTGACAAATAAAGCAATTTTTCTTACACATCCCTAAGATTGTTTTGTTTTAATGGGTAGTGCCTGGATAAAGTTCTGGCTGAGGCTATCAAATGTTTCTGAGCTATAGCGCTCGATTTTACCTTCGTCGCAAAGCTGAGCCAATTGAGGGTCGATGGGTATTTGGGCTAAAAGGGGAGCTCCAGCGATTTCTGCCATTTCCTTGCCTTTGCTCTTGCCAAACAACTCCAGCCTCTTCCCGCTATCAGGAAGTGTGAAATAGCTCATGTTCTCCACAACTCCCAGGATGGGGACATTCATTTGCTTAGCCATTCTTATTGCCTTCTTTACTACCATTGTTGCCAGCTCCTGAGGGCTGAGCACTATGACAACTCCGGACACTGGCAGGGTCTGCATCACAGTCAGTGGTGCATCGGCGGTGCCCGGTGGCAGGTCGACTATAAGATAATCGAGCTTGCCCCAGAGCACATCTTCCCAGAATTGTTGGATGACTTTGCTGATAATAGGCCCACGCCAGATTACGGCATCGTCCTCGTGTTCCAGGAGAAGATTGATTGACATAATGCTGATGCCCAGTTTTGATAAAACCGGCAAGATGCCTGTTTCACTGCTGCCGGGCCGAACGCCGCTCAGGCCAAACATCTTGGGGATGCTGGGTCCGGTGACATCAGCATCAAGGATACCGACCTCTTTCCCCTGGCGGGCGAGGGCAATGCCAAGAAGCGCTGCCACTAGAGACTTACCTACACCGCCTTTGCCGCTCATTACGGCTACCACATAGTCGACATCGTTAACTTCTTTAGACGCGGCCTGGACGAAGTTGACATTCGCCTGGCTTACACCTGGCAATTGCTTGATAGTGTCACCAACTTTGGATTTTAGCCAGTCTTGAGCACTCGAGTTCAGGGCTGCAGAGACCAGGGTGATGTCAACTTTCTGGTCAGAAATAACGATTTCACGGACTAAGTTTAGCTTCACTAGGCTGCGCATAGCACTAGGAACTAGTACTTCCTCCAGGCTTTCTCTTACCTGCTGCTCAGTCACCATTAAATTTACTCCTTGATTTCTTTCGCTCTAGTGGTTACAGATGCTATTTCGTGTGCCTAAGTTGTCGTCTACATAGTCTAGGGCTGTCTTGCTCTTGACAGCTCCTAAAGTTTACTAATTTTGGTCGTCAGATTCAAAGGCAATCGCGTGATGGTTTCAGCGAAGATAGTTTTAATGACAAAGGTTGCTTGCCGTAAAGCCCGAGTTGAACAGGAGAAGCAAGGGACGTGACAGCAGATTATAGCCTCTTTCGGTTAGAAGCTTCGCTGCTTCTGCTATTCTCTATTTGCCCTGTCGGACATCTCGCATTCGACTGCTTTGCGGTCTGCTTATCGTTCTCATTATACAGCTTTCTAATGGTGACAGGTATGCGAATGATGGTCTCATCATTAATACGGCTAGGCCAGAGTGCTTTCACTGGCATGTTCAGTAACGATGAGCCTACCTTGCTATTTCTTGCATTACGTCACCATCGGCCGAGACGACTTGAATGCGGAATGGCATTTGACCTAAAGCATGTGTCGAACAGGAAAGACAAGGGTCATAGCAGCGAATGGCGACCTCGACTCGATTAAGGATTCCTTCGGTGATTTTATTATTCTTTATGTATTCTTTAGCTACCGTGTATACTGCCTTGTTCATAGCCGCATTATTGTTGCCGGTAGCTACGATCAGGTTCACCTTAGTTATCTTCCCGGTATCATCCACCCAGTAGTGATGGAATAGAGTCCCTCTCGGGGCTTCAATGACACCAACGCCCTGCTCATTGTACCTATTTGATGTAACTATGAGGTCGGTCGAGCATATATCTCTGTCCTCTAAAAGTTGTTTGGTTCGTTCAATTGCATAAAGTAACTCTATGAGGCGGGCATAATGATAATATAATGAACCTTCTACTACGCCATTCTTGCCCAGTTTCTTGAAATTCTTGAGTTCAGCATTGGCTCGATGAGTGGATATCCCGTCGCATACATTGAGTCGGCCGAGTGGTCCAGCCCGGTAAATCCCGGCCGGATAGCCCAGCTTCTTATAAAACGGGAACTTTAGGTAAGACCAATCCTCCACATGTTCCCTGATAATATCAAGATAATTGGAAGGATCGAACTGGTCTTCAAGGACTTTGCCCTTTGAGTCGATCAGCCTCAATTTGCCATCGTATAACTCGAGATTGTTGTTTTTGTCCACCAGTCCGAGATAGCCTGTTGGGAAGCTAGCGCAGGTACATACAAAGTCATTGTGTTGGTCATAGTATTGTTTAATTATATTGAGGGCAATTTCGGTATCGGCGGTAGCCCAATCTATCTGCTTAAGAAAGTGGTCGCGGTCAATGGTGGATAAGGGTGTGTTCATTCCACCGGGTATGGCACCGTTGGGGTGAACTTTTTTACCTCCCAGACTTTGGATGATTGTCTGCCCGAAGCTGCGAAGTTTTACGCCTTTCGTGGCAAGTTCCGGGTTCTCAGCAATTAACCCGATTACGTTTCTTTTTGCCGGGTCAGCATCCATACCCAATAGCAGATCAGGGCTGGCTAAATGGAAGAAGTGGAGGGCATGAGACTGAATAAATTGCCCCATGTGCATCAATTCACGTAATAATTTAGCCGGGCGAGTTAGTTCAACTCCTAAAATCGCGTCGCAGGCCTTGGCTGCACCGAGATGATGGCTTACCGGGCAGATTCCGCAGATCCTGGGCGTGATAGCTGGCATCTCCCAGAGCACCCTGCCTTCGCAGAACTTCTCGAAGCCCCGAAACTGCGTTACATTAAATTTAGCATCTGCTACGTTGCCTGCTTCATCCAGTTGGATAGTTACCTTGCCATGTCCTTCAATCCGGCTGACTGGATTTATCTCGATTGTTCTTTTGGCTTCGGAAACTGTCTCATTAACTTTTTTGACTTCAGAAACCATCGCTTCACCTCTCAAATTTAATCAAAGCGCATCATTTCGCTGGGCAAAACTGGTATCCTACCTGCCAGGAGTTCATTTAAGGCATATAGGATAGCTTTAGGTTCTGGGGGACAGCCAGGAACAAAGCAGTCCACTTTTACCACATGATTTACCGGTTTTACCTTGTCTAGAAGTGCAGGGACGCCCGGCGGGCCGGGTATCTTGCCCTCGTAAGTACTCTCGGTCTCGATATAGCCACGCTTGAGGACCTCTTCTTTGTCAAAACTACTGCGCATAGCGCACACGCCACCAAAGCAAGCACAATCACCCCATGCCATCAGAATCTTACAGTTGGCTCTTAGATGCTTGAGGGTCTCCTCCTCTTCAGTATTACCAACAGAGCCTTCTACTATACCAACGTCTACCGGTTGGAACTCCTTTATATCGGTTATAGGAGTCCTGGTGAATTCAACTACATTAGCTAAATCAATTATCGCTTCATCGATGTCTAAAAATGACATGTGGCAGCCAGCGCAGCCTTCCAACCAGACCGTAGCTACTTTAACTTTTGCCATACGATAAACTCCTTACCTTTAATGCTATAATTACTACTTTTTGAAGTGTTTTGAAATTTCGTTGATTGTCTCCCGGTCCGCTCTAATACCTTCGGGTGGCCTGATTAGACGCGATACAGATTTGGCCGTACCATCCAGAGTGGTGTAATTCCCACTTATCTCTGTCCAAGTTGGTGATGGCAAAACGACATTGGCTTTTTGGACTAAGGGTGACAGATAGCTGGACTGAACCACCATGAATTCTATTCCTTTGGGAAGCCCCTGCAATTCATGTGTCTCAACATAGTCATCAGCCAATAGTAGATATAAGGCCTTTACACCGTTTTGCGCCAAGTTATCTATGACAGACTCAGAAGCATTGGCTATTCCCATATCCCAGGCTCCACGGCTATTTCCCTTAGGCTTTAGAGATATGATTCTTGGCCTTCCACCGCTTTGGCTTCCAGAAATAGCCGCTAGGTTAAGGAGGGCTGTTATCAGCCCTGGATTTCGCTGTTGCAGAATGCCTTCACCGTAGATGACCACACTGTGCTGGGATTTGCCGAGCATCTCAGCGGCGTCAGAAAGCTCATCATGGTTGATTCCAGCTTCTTCAGCGCCTCGCTTAACATTGACATCATTAAGTGAAGCGGCAGTTTTCTTCGTCTGGGCAGAATCCTTAACGAAACGGTTGTCGATAATAGCCTTGGTTAGGCTTTTGATAGCTAGAGTCTCCTTGCCTTTTTTTGGTTTCAACCATACTGTCGTGTAATAAGAGAAGGCATTTTGTATCGGGTCGAGAACGATGAGCTTTGCCTTGTTCTGCCTTACTGCCCGAACGATGTAAGACCCAGCTACAGGATGGCTTTCAAACGGGTTGGCCCCCGCCAAGAGCACGCAATCAGCTTTTAGAATCTCTTCTAATGGTGCTTCGGCGCTTAAATCTGCCTTATCCTGGAAATTGCTTATGCCCTTAATAACAGCCCTGTAATCGTCTCCGTCAAGGCTATCGATGAGCTTACTACCGACCGTGCCAGTAATAAATTCCTTGAATGCTTTCAGTGCCTCGCTGCTGGCTTGGCTTGAAGCCACCCCGGCTATGCTGCTGCTACCGTGGCGTGCTTTCAACTCACTAAGCTTCTTGGCTACTGTGTCTACAGCTTTGCTTAAGGAGCAAGGTTCAATCTTACCGCGGGCATTTCGCACCAGCGGCGTCTTAATTCGGACATGCGCTTGATTTAAGGAGGCGAATCGTCCTTTGTAGCAGAGTAATCCTTGGTGCTTGATAAGGTCAGGGCTGTCTATTCTTACCAACATGTTATTCTTGACAAACGCTTTAATCTCGCAACCGATGCCACATATCGGGCAGACGCTGATTTGCTCCTCGGATTCTGGACGTTTGCCCTTGTAGGCACTGCCCTTAGAGAAAATTGACCCTGTAGGACAGGCTTGAAAACAAGCTCCGCATGATATACAGGATGATTCTCCCAGAGGTTGATTAAGATCAGCGACTACCATGTCTTTCCAGCCACGGTAGCCGAAATCGAGCGTATGAACACCTACAATTTCATCGCATGTTCTGATACACCTGCCACATAAAATGCAGCGATTGTGGTCAATGACTAGATAATCGTTTACTGAGTCAACTGATAGAGCAGGCCAGGAGTATGGATAGCGTGTATTATCCATTTGATACCGATAAGCTAGTTTCTGCAATTCACAGTCACCGCTAGCTACACATTGAGCACAGAGATGGTTGCGTTCGGTGAACATCAGTTCCAAAATCAGCCGGCGATATTTCTCCAGTTTTTCATTTTGGGTCTGTACAACCAAACCATCCCGCGCTGGATAGGTACAGGCTGGCACAGGTCGCCTTTCCCTCTCGATTTCGACTACGCACATGCGGCAAGCACCGACATCGCTCAGTCCTTCGAGGTGGCAAAGCGTTGGCAAGTCAATACCGTTAGCTTGACATACGGCAAGAACAGTATCGCCTTCCTTTCCCTTAACCTGTTTACCGTTGATTGTCAAAGTTATCTCTTTCATCGCTTATTCTCCTACCTCAAGATCACATCTAAGACAGCGGCTACCTTCGGTTTTAGCTTCTTTCGAACTATAGGGCAAGACTATCTCTTTGAAAGAAGCTTTTCTATCAGCGCTGCGGACCTCCGCAATTGCAACCCTGGGCCTTTCTTTCAGTTCCTCCTCAGTAGGAGCCACGGGGGGAATAGCTATAGGCTCGTAACCGTTGCGCTCTACTAATGGTGAGAGTTTCTCTCCCCGGAGATATCTTTTGATAGAGGAGGCTGCCCTCTGTCCGGCGGCAATTGCTTGGATTACTGTTGCTGCACCCGTCACTGCATCTCCTCCTGCGAAAACGCCTTCACGATTCGTGGCAAGGGTTCTGTGGTCAGCTACTATGGTTCCACCCTTTGCCACACCGATACCGTCTCCACCTAAAAAGGAAGTATCCGGTCTTTGGCCTGTAGCTTCAATAACTGTATCGGCATTCATTGTATATTCAGACCCTTTGATTGGGTAAGGAGTCTTTCTTCCGCTTGTCTCAAATTCCTTCAGTTCCATGCGGATACATTCGAGTCCCGTGACTGTGTCATTATTCCCCAGAACCTTAGTAGGGGCCGTCAGACAATGGATGTGAATACCTTCCTCCTCAGCAGCTGCTATCTCCTCTGCCAGTGCCGGCATGTCCCTCTTTTCTCGCCGATAAAGAATGTGAACCTCTTTGGCACCTTCTCTCAGAGCTACCCGAGCTGCGTCAATGGCAGAGTTACCACCGCCAACGACAGCCACTTTCTGCCCCACCTTTATTTTCTTTCCCAGACTTGTCTCTCTCAAGAAGTCAATAGCGTCGAAGACTCCTATTAGGTCTTCGCCCGGTATCTTCATTTTATCTCCCTTGTGGGCACCTGTAGCAATGAATACAGCTTGATATTTATTGTCTTTCAGCAGGGATTCGATGTCGTCTACCCGTATGTTCAATTTTATGTCTACCCCGAGCTTTTCGATAATATTAATCTCTTTTTTGAGGAGGTCTTTGGGTAGCCGGTACTCAGGGATACCAACGGCTAACATACCTCCGGCTACAGGTAGAGCTTCAAATATTGTAACTTGATACCCTTCGTGGGCAAGGTCCCAAGCAGCTGACAAACCTGCCGGCCCTGCGCCAACAATGGCTATCTTATCTTTTTTTCGTTCTTTTATCTGTGGAGTATATTCAAATCCGTGCTCAAAGGCGTAATCGGCAGCAAACCTGTGGAGATGTCTGATTGCTATTGGCTCATCCACTTGCTGGCGACGACACTTGCTCTCGCAAGGGTGCGGGCATACCCGTCCAACACTTAGGGGTAAGGGAAGCCGTTGCATAATCACGCGGCAAGCCTGTTCGAAATTATTCTCTTTGATAAGAGCAATATAACCTGGAGCATCGAGTCCCACAGGGCAGGTACCCTGACAAGGAGCCCTAAATAGAGCCTGGCAGACTACAGCCGGGCACTTTTTGTCTATTATATGAGCTTCGTACTCATCCCTAAAATGGCGTAGTGTGGTTAGAACTGGATTGGGTGCTGTTTGTCCCAGGCCACAGATAGAAGCAGAACCAACCATTTCAGCTAGTTCCTCTAGTGTGGCGAGGCCTTCCATGGTGCCTTTGCCACCTGCGATCTCAGTTAGAAGCTCTAGCATCTTTGGAATCCCTGCCCGGCAGGGGGTGCATTTACCACAGGACTCGTCCCTGGTGAACTGTAAAAAGAATTTGGCCACGTCGACCATGCAGTTATCCTCATCCATGACTACAAGCCCACCCGAGCCCATAATTGCCCCGAGGGCAGTGACAGCTTCATAATCAACGGGGGTGTTAATGTGTTCAACAGGAATAACACCACCGGATGGTCCACCTATCTGCACCGCCTTGAATTTCTTACCCTCAGGGATGCCACCGCCGATGTCGAAAACAATCTTCCCTAGGCTAGTGCCCAATGGAACTTCAACTAACCCGGTGTTGTTTACCTTTCCCACCAAACACAGTGTCTTTGTGCCCTTGCTTCTTTCGGTGCCGACGCTTCCGAACCATTCGGCCCCTTTCCAGATTATCTGAGGGATGTTTGACCAGGTCTCTACATTGTTGAGCGTAGTTGGCTTACCGAAAAGTCCTTTGTTGGCTGGAAATGGTGGCCGCTGGCGTGGGTTTCCTCGTTTCCCTTCGATTGAGATTAAAAGGGCGGTCTCCTCGCCGCAAACGAAGGCACCAGCGCCTGGGAATATATCCAGATCGAATTGAAAGCCAGTACCCAGTATGTTTTTCCCCAGAAGGCCGTATTCTCGAGCCTTGGTTATAGCATGATTCAATGTCTCGATAGCAAGAGGGTATTCAGCACGGACATACGCATAGCCTTGACTTACATTGCCTATGGCATAGGCTCCTATTGCCATTCCTTCAATTATTGAGTGTGGATTTCCTTCTAGAACGGCACGGTTCATGTAAGCACCCGGGTCCCCTTCATCACCATTGCAAACAACGTATTTTTCATCGCCCGGTGCACTGCGAACAAATGACCACTTTGTGGCTGTGGGAAAGCCCGCTCCTCCACGCCCTCTTAAGGCAGCTCGCCCAACTTCTTCGATAACTTCGTCTGGCTTCATCCGGGTCAAGGCCTTAGCCAGGGCTTGATAGCCATCTCTGGCAATGTATTCCTCTATGTTCATCGGGTCGAGGTCTTGGTTATGCATTATCCTTATCTCTTGTAGCTTGAGCAACGGAGCATCAGTGTCCAGCTTCCATTCTTCCACCACCTTATTTCGAACAAGATGTTGCTCAATAATCTTCGGGACTTTGTCCTCAGTGAGGTCGTAATATGTAGTTTTCCCATTTGTAGGATGGACGACTGTGACTACTGGCTCTCGATCACACAAACCGATGCATGCTGCTTTTAGCACGGTGACGTCTGATAATTTGCGGCTTTTCACCCCCCGTTGAAAAGCTTCAAGGATCTTGTTGGCTCCTGAAGATATACCACATGTACCAAGATGAACCTTAACTTGGATCTTCTTGTCTTGTTTCGACAGTCTCTCACGGATTTTGTCTCTAAGCTTTGTAAGTTCTTCTACAGACGCAAGTGGTTTCATCTCACTCTCCTATCGATATGAACTCAGGATCTCTCTTAGCTGGCTTGGTTTTACCTTTCTATGAACATTCTCCCTGATTGCCATCACCGGAGATAGCCCGCAGCAGCCAAGGCATCTTACTGTCTCAAGAGAGAATTTGCCATCCGAAGTGATTCCCCCTGACTCCAGGTTAAAGTCATGCTTCAATGTTTTGATGAGCCTTTCCGCTCCTTTAACGTAGCAGCTGGTGCCTAAGCAGACCTGAATCACATACTTACCCTTTGGCACCATCGAGAAAAAGGAGTAGAAGCTCGTTATGCCGTACAGTTCGCTCAGGGGGATTTTCATTTCCCTGGAGATTGTTTTCAAAACTTCTGGAGGCAGGTAGCCGACAAGCCCCTGCACCTGCTGTAACACACGTATCGGAGCTCCGGCTTGGCCATTCGTAGTTTCGACTATCTTTCTAATTTGCTGGAGGGTTTTGCTACCAATCTCTTTGCCGGTTTTTGACTTCGTTGACGTAGTTTTCTTTGTCTGCTTCAAGGGCACCTCCTAAAATATAAGTAGTTCTAAATACCTAACACGATAGTTTGACAGTGTGCCAAGGTATGTCGCATCGGACTTCGGCTCTAGTTTCGGGGGGACTTTGGCCCTATTTGGAAATGCTAATCGCTTGATTGGGGAGGATGCAGCATGTGTAGTCATAGGCAAACCGACGAATTATATCATATAGCAAAATCGACTGCAAAGAGACTGTACTCGTCCAGTACATTGGTGACACACGGCCTCCTTACCGTGTTCTTGTTTCTGGGTCAACACATAGGCTTTTGGCTTTCTTATGATATACGGCTGCCTGGTTTGAGACTTGCTTCCAACAGCAATCTAGATTGCTTCTTTGAATAGCAGTAGGTATAATTGCTAATTTTTTCGAATAGCAATAGGCATGATAGCTTGTTTCTTTGAATGATAATAGGTATAATTATTTAGTTTTTTTGAATGGCAATGGATATAATTCAGCAACAAAGGTGTGATAGCGGCGATTATATGCTTAGAGATTCTCCTGCTATATTGTAATCGATCTATTCGCTGATATTTTACTTTTGGGGAGCTCAGTCTATAGTAAGGAGGTTTGAAATGTGGAAGACCGAAGCCACCGGGGTCGCACATACGGAGATGGCAGTAAAGCAGTGTCTGCCACCCTGTCAGATCAAGTGCCCGATAAATGAGGATATCCAGCGGACAAACGTACTTATTTCGCTTCTCCCAGGTGACCCAGATTTGGCGAGAGAAGGCATAATCCAGATTGGTGAGTATCTCTACGACAAGAATCCCTTCTTCAACATTTGTGGCTACATATGTGGCATTTGTGAACTGGAGTGTAACTACAGTAAGAAGGGTGGGGCAATCAAGAGAAGGCTACTCAAAAGATTCTTGTCGGATGTCTATACCGACCGTTTGAAAGAGCGAGAAGAATTAGAGATCCTTAGGGACAAAGAAAACGTGGCTATTATAGGCGGCGGGCCTGGTGGGCTGATGTGTGCCTATCATCTAAGCAAGAGAGGATACCGAGTAACGATAATCGAAGCCTCTGGCCGGCTTGGTGGAGCGCTATGGCTGGTGCCAGAATATCGCCTACCCAAGGAGGTTCTACAGACCACAGTTGAGAACCTTGTAAGGATTGCTGGCATAGATGTCAGGTACAACAGCAGGCTTGGGTCAGGGAAGCTGACACTGGAGAAATTGAAGAATGAGGGCTATAAGGCAGTGTTCCTGGCAACAGGGTTGCCATATCCCAGAGTCCTGACCTTTGAGGGGCAGTCTTTGGAGGGGCAGGATCTTTCAGGTGTGATGTATGGACACACCTATCTGTACGAAGTCAGCCACAACAATATCGCACCAGATTATTTCAAGGGCAAAAGTGTCATAGTCACAGGTGGCGGAAATGTAGCCTTTGATGTAGCCAGGTCAGCTAGGAGGCAAGGTGCAGAGGTAACCGTCGTCGCTCTTGAACGCGAGGATAAGGACTATAGAGATGGCATACCAGCTGACGAGGAGGAAATCCGTGGGGCTTGGGAGGAGGGTATAAGGATAATTTATAGCCGCGGTGTGAGAAAGATTGTTGGACAAAATGGCAAATTCAAGGGAATTAACTGTCCAACGTGTGTTAGTGTATTTGATGAAGAAGGGTTCAATCCCAAGTTTGATTGTACAGACTGTATAGATTTAGCAGGGGATGTACTCATAATCACAGTGGGGCAGGCCCCTGATAGGCCTCTGCTCCAGAAAGAAGGCCTGCTGGATGAACGGGGTAGATTTGATATTGACCACTTAACGCTGCAAAGTCTAAGTAAGCCCTGGCTGTTTATAGGTGGTGATGTGAGAAGGGTCGGCTTCATGATAGAAGCTATGGGGGAAGGGCTTGTGGCTGCGGAGTCTGTTGACAGGTATTTGAGGGGTGTGAATATGAAGGAGGGTCGGAGAAGAGATTATGAGGGATATGAGATACCGGTTAGGAGAGACTACAAGCGTGAACCTGCGGTGCTCTGGATACCGCCTGAAAATAGAATGCATTTCCAGCCTTTTGAGAAGGGCTTTACATTAAAAGAGGCGATAGAGGAGGCGAAGAGGTGTGTCACCTGCGGTCCCTGCCTATCTTGCAAGGCCTGCATATCCATCGGTTTTCAAAAGTCTTTGAGTCCAGTGGAGGTGGATGCGGGAAAGTGTAGCGGCTGTGGCATGTGTGTCTATGCCTGCAACTATTATGCCGCACGGTTGGTTAACATTGGCGGCAAAATCACATCTGAAACGGATATGTTCAAGTGTAAGTCCTGTGGCATGTGCGTTGTAGCTTGTCCGTCTCAGGCAAGAAGAATGGTTGATGACGATACGGCAGAGAGGATAGCAGGGGTATATGCATCTTTGTCATAGATGCGCAAAGTAAAGTATGGTTAAGGAGGATAACATTGAGCCAATACAAGCCTAAAGTAGTGTGTTTTTCCTGCAAGTTTGGCTGGGGTTATCTGACAGATGAAGATACCCTTTCCAGTAAAATAGAGAACTGGATACCCATTATTTGCACAGGGAAAATCGATGCCACGCACATGATTGATGCGTTCGACGAAGGGGCCGATGGAATCTTGATACTCGGCTGTCCGGAAGGGGACTGTCATTATCAAGATGGCAACTACGAGGCAAAGAAGAGAGTGTACCTCCTCCGCAGGCTACTGGAGTCTATTGGTATAGAGAAGGAAAGGATTAGGATAGAGCTATCCATTGACCCTGAAGGCAGGAGAATCCCGCAGTTAGTGAAAGAGATGAGCAAGGAACTCGCAAAACTAGGTCCGTTGAAGAGGGGTGCAGCGGCAGAGGAGATGCCAAAAGAGGCAATTAAAGCTAGAGGGGGAAAATAGGATGGCGAAACCAAAGGTTGCAATTTGCTGGTTGGGAGCCTGCGGTGGCTGCGACGAGGCTGTTGTCGACATAAATGAAGTGCTCCTTCGTGTGGCGGACGCGGTTGATTTGATTCTGTGGCCAGTGGCGCTGGACTTTAAGTACGACAGTGTCAAAGATATGAAGGATGGTGAAATCGTATTGAGTGTGGTCAATGGAAATGTCAGAAACTCCGAGCAGGAAGAGATAGCAAAGCTATTGAGGGAAAAATCTCAACTAGTTCTCGGCTTTGGTGCCTGTGCCTGCCTTGGTGGAACGCCCGGATTAGCCAACCTCACCACAAAAGAGGACATCTTCAATTGGGTCTATCGTGATGCCCCAACTGTAGTCAATCCCAAAGGGAACTATCCTCAAACAAGCTCTCGTGTCAATGGGAAAGAGCTCACTCTCCCCGAGTTCTATGACCATGTCTATGCATTGAATGACATAATCGATGTCGATTATTACTTACCTGGATGTCCTCCTCCTCCCTATTCGGTGATGTACGCCGTGAGCGCGGTCCTCGAGAATAAGCTTCCACCCAAAGGCTCAACCCTGGCACCTCACAGGGCCTTGTGCGATACCTGCAAGCGCAACAAATCAAAGCCAGACAGGCTAGCAATAAAGGAAATTAAGAGGATTCACGAGGTGGAGGCAGCCCCTGATACTTGTTTTCTGGCTCAAGGGATAATTTGTCTGGGCCCTGCCACCCGTGATGGCTGTGGAGAATCCTGCATAGATATCAATATCCCGTGCCGGGGATGCTTTGGTCCTGTGGAAGGAGTTGCAGATTCCGGAGCTAAGTTTGTCTCCGCCTTGGCATCAATTCTAGACGCACAGAGCGAAGAAGATATAGCGAGGATTGTAGACCAGATTATTGACCCTGTAGGATACCTGTACCGATTCTCACTCCCTGTTTCGATATTGAGGAAAAGAAGGGGCTAAGGAATTAGATAGGAAAGAGGTGCAATGTGACCGAAAAGATAACTATAAATCCAATAACCAGGCTTGAGGGGCACGGGAAAATTGAGATTTTTCTAGATGATAAGGGCAATGTAGATGATGCCTACTGGCAAGTAGTGGAACTCAGGGGTTTTGAAAGGTTCTGCCTAGGTAGGCCCGTGGAGGAGTTGCCACGGATTATGCCGAATATCTGTGGCGTTTGTCCAACCCCCCATAATATGGCATCAGTGAAAGCCCTAGACGACCTATATGGGGTAGAGCCAACACCTACCGCCAAGCTAGTAAGACAGCTCCATTATAACGCATTTATGGTGGAAGACCATTTGCTGCACTTCTTTATCCTTTCCGCTCCTGACTTTGTGCTCGGGCCAAGTGCTGACCCAGCGGAACGTAATATTCTCGGTGTAGTCGCAAAGGTTGGATTGGAAATCGGCGGCAAGGTCATTGAGGTAAGAAAAAGATGCCGTGAGATAATCAGGCACATCGCTAGCAAGCCCCCCCATCCCGAAGGTGGCTTACCCGGAGGAGTCTCGAGGGGAATCACTGAGGAGGACAGGAAATGGATAAAGGAGACTGCTGACTTTTGTGTTGAATTTTGCCAGTTTTCTTTGGAATTGTTCAAGCAGATTGTCCTGGACAATAAGGAATACCTGAACCTTGTCCTGAATGACGCTTACAAGCTGAACACCTATTATATGGGTCTAGTCGATGAGAATAACCGAGTAAATTTTTATGAAGGTAAGTGTAGGGTGGTCAATCCCAAGGGTGAGGAGTATGCCTTGTTTGATTATCATGATTATGTTGACCACATAGGGGAGTGGGTCGAACCGTGGACATATATAAGGCTAACCCACCTGAAGAAGATAGGATGGAATGGTCTGAACGATGGTGAGGCGACCTCATTGTACCGTGTAGGGCCGCTTGCAAGATTAAATGCAGCTGACAGTATGTTAACACCCCTCGCCCAGAAGGAATATGAGACAATGTTTGAGACGCTAGGTGGCAGGCCGAGTCACCATACTCTGGCTTACCATTGGGCGAGATTAATTGAAGCCTTCCAGGCTGCAGAGCATATGCAGAGGATTGCCAATGATCCCCTGCTGACCAGCAAAGATATACGCAATATGGATCTCAGATTGAACAAGGTTGGCATCGGTTGTGTCGAGGCAGCGCGTGGAACGTTAATCCATCATTATGAGGCTGATAGTGACGGAAAAACTACAAAAGTGAATCTTATTGTAGCGACCCAGCACAATGCAGCCCCCATATGCCTATCTGTTAAGAAGGCAGCCGCGGGATTTATCAAGGGGCCAGAGGTGAAGGAAGGTTTGCTTAATATGGTAGAGATGGCTTTTAGAGCCTATGACCCATGTCTGGGCTGCGCTACCCATACCTTGCCGGGGCAAATGCCCTTGATGGTGAACATAAGAGATAGAAACGGCAGCCTGATACGAACTGTGCAGAGACCGTAACCCCGGGTGAAGGAGTTGCACTAGACCTGGTTCAGAGTTATCATCTGGCCTGGGTGAGCGTATAGATTACAGTAGGGCATGTTTCAGCACGGAGTTTTGGGCACTCCTTGGAATGCAATTTGGACAGAGAGATGTTGCTTAGGTTTTGTATTTTCATACGTGGTCACACCAGGCAAACTTAGGTCATCAAACACTATGTAGCCCTGAGCAGTCCTGAAGATGAATAATACGTTCTCTGAACAAGAAAAAACGACGGACTACTCCCCTGAAGAAAGAGCACTGATTTTACGGCTCGGGGTGTATGTCAATATGAGGTGGCTTGCCATTCTAGCGATCATTATTGCCACCCTCGTAGCCTCAATGGTATTTCATGTTGGCTTTCCCACTCTCCCGGTCTATGTAATTTGCGTCATTATCGCTTCGTATAATCTGTTGCTGTTTCGTTGGACACGAGGTCTGCCGGCACAAAAACCTGAGTTGGTAATCAGGCAAGCTGAGGCCTACGGCAACATCCAGGTCTTTCTTGACTTGGTAATGCTCACTGCGATTCTGCACTTTACCGGGGGAATAGAAAACCCGTTTATATTTCTGTACATAATCCACACCAATGCAGCCGCTATATTTCTCTCCAAAAGGAGGGTATATGAACTAACCACTTTAGCCATGGTGATGGTTGCGCTTCTGGTTTTTTTGGAATATGCTGGGATAATACCCCATGTAAATCTCGAGGGATTTGTACCTCCAAATCGATACAGGGAATTAGGCCTTGTCGCCTCTGTTCTGGTTGCCTTGGTAACTTTGGCTTATGCCTCCGTCTATGTGGCCACTGCTATTGTGGGTGAGCTAAGGAGGCGACAACGGGAAGTGGTGAAATTGAAAGATCAGCTTCTTGAGCAAAGAACGATGGAGTTGGAGCAGTGTTCTACTGAAGTAGTCAAACTAGAAGAGGAAAGGCGTCACTTTGTCCGGTTTCTCAGCGTTGTCGCTCATGACCTCCAGTCTCCTCTTGTCGCTACCCAGAGTTTGCTATCCTATATAGTAGATGGATATACCGGCGAGATCACTGACGGACAGAGAGATCTGATGCAAAGGGGTATCAGGAGAATCGATGGGCTTCTGACGCTGATTACCGACCTATTGGATATACCTCGTATCGAAGCCGGTCAGCTTAGGCGCGAGATGAGGGAAATCTCCGTGAATGAGGTGGTCAAACAGGCGATGGAGGGCCTCGATAATTTGGCAAGGCAGAAGGGGATAGCACTAGAAGTTGAATTACCTCAAAGTTCGCCTAAGGTCTACGCGTCAAACCGCAGGCTGCAGCAGGTGGTAACCAATCTAGCAGGTAATGCCATCAATTACACGCGCGAGGGCACAGTGCTCATCAGGGTGACAGACGGCGACGACGACGTACGAGTTGAAGTAATAGACACCGGAATTGGCATACCACCCGATGACCTACCTCGACTCTTTGAGGACTTCTTCCGAGGGAGTAACGTGGGAATGAAGGGAACCGGATTGGGGCTATCCATATCCAAGAGAATAGTCGAAGCTCACGGCGGCAAGATTTGGGCTGAAAGTCCCTGCCCTGAAACTGGCAAGGGGAGCAGATTTACCTTTACCCTGCCGAAAGGACGAATGGTTGTGCAGGAAGGCTAGCTAAAACAACCGTACGAAAGGTTACAGAAAGCAAATAAATAAGGAGGTGATTGGATATGAAACAGAGGCCGAAGATTCTACTTGTTGACGATGACGTTGACCTTGTGACAGTGATGAGGGGGGCTTTGGAAAGTAAGGCTTACGAGGTGATTGTAGCCTACAATGGGCAAGAGGGACTGGAGAAGGCAAGAAAGGAGAAGCCTGATTTAGTCGTTTTGGATATACTGATGCCAGTAGCCGACGGTTTTATCTTTGCTGACCAATTCCGCAAAGATCCATCGCTTGCCAAAGTCCCTGTCTTAGCGCTGACTAGCTTTTCCGAGTCACTCGGTCAGCCGTTTCCATTTGAGGTTTCTGAGTACATTATGAAGCCTATTAAACCCAGGGATTTAGTGGCTAAGGTTGAGGAGTTTCTAAAAAAGACAGGGTCTTAGAAATAGGATTGCCGCTACCGGCCGGTGAGAGAAAGCGGGTAAGCTCCTGATATAGCCTCGGGGGTTTAAATTAGGTGGAATACCGTTTGGTGTAGATTCTATAAATGGTCTCGTCGCCTGCTGTAAAGCACTCGGTACAGCTTCCGCATTCTTCAGGTTTGACTTCCTCAAGATATACTTCAATTCCCAGCTCCTGATACATCTCCAGAGTCCTCTTGAGATGGTCGCCTCCGGTGACTGAAGCCGCCTTCCAGCCTTCCGCTTCCAGTTGTTGTTTAGTCTTGGACATTTTGTTTACCCATGCCCAATCCTTAATTTTATCAGAAAGCCCAGAGTAGTGACAGACCCGAATTGCCTCATAATTATTGTTACCGAAAGTGGTATCGTTGCCTCAAAAATAGTGTTACCCAGAGGAGGCAAACATGACACGAGGCAGCATACAAGAATATACCGAGGCAGTGCGAGAACGCTA
>VGNX01000019.1 GCA_016865855.1 Chloroflexota bacterium
GTCATGAAGCCAGACGCATTGATAACCAGCTCCGAGGCCGCTCCGGAAGGCAGGGCGACCCCGGCAGCTCACGCTTCTACGTCTCCCTAGAAGACGATGTCGTCCACCGCTTCGGCGGCGACCGCGTCAAAGGCTTCATGGACTGGGCTGGCTTCGATGAAAACACGCCCATCGAACACTCCATGGTCAGCAAAGCCATAGAAAACGCCCAGGTCAGGGTCGAAGGCTACCATTTCGATATCCGCAAACACCTCGTTGATTATGACGACGTGGTCAACAAGCACCGCGAGGTAATCTATGCCGAGCGCAAGAAAATCTTGGAAGGCGCCGACCTCAAGGCAAACATCCTGTCTATGATTCAAGACGAGCTCGAAAAACTGGTAGCCGCCAGTTGCAGCCGTGACCTTACGGAGACAGATTTCACCGGCTTAATCGAAGAGCTTGCCACCATCCTTCCCCTTCCACCCCAGATAAATCCTGAGGCTCTCTCTCGTATGAAACCAGGGCAAATCACCGAAAAGCTCATTGACTACGCCGAGCAGCTGTACGAGCAGCGTGAGAAAGAGCAAGGCGCCGAAAACATGCGGCTATTGGAGAGGCTGGTGATGCTACGGGCTATAGACAGCCTGTGGATGGAGCATCTGACTGCCATGGACCACCTGCGTCAGCAGGCCAGCCTTTATGCTATGAAACAGATTGACCCCTTGGTCGCCTACAAAAAAGAAGGCCACGCACTGTTCGAGAGCCTCACCGCCAGCATCCAGCACGATGTCGTCCACACCATTTACAAAGTCAGCATCTCCAAAAAAGAAGCCCCAGCCCAAAGACAACCTCAGAAAGTCGCCGTCCCCGCTGGCAAAAAAGTCGGCCGCAACGAGCCCTGCCCCTGCGGCTCAGGCAAGAAATATAAACACTGCTGCGGTAGATAGAACCCCAATAACCAATGTAGCCGAGACCCTTTAGGGTCGCCCCAGAGCCGGGCTTTGGGTGAGGCTAAAGCCCTTAACAAAGCCTGTCAACTAGCAGCGTTCTTTTTATTCAGGCTTTTCCGAAAGCTACATGGGTGGTAAATATGGGCGACTTCGCTACCTCAAACATGTCTTAAACATGTAGCGGCGAGGCTTTAGCCTCGCAAAGTGAGGATTTATTAAACATGTAGCCACGAGGCTTTAGCCTCGTGCGCCCGACCTTAAAAGGTCGGGGCTACATGTGTTCATAAAATTCAAAACGAACGAATGAAAAATAACAAAATTCATTAGTTATCTAAAGAAAAGCCTGAACAGATGGTACACTATCTGTCAACTTGACAGATTTATACGATTCGCATATAATGTTGATGTAGACTACTACAACTATGTTGTTGCGACCCTTTAGGGTCGCCTTTTGGAGGTAAAGATGGCTGTAAGAACCGAAGATAAGCTTATTAGTGTCAGAGAGGCAGCTATAGAATATGGGCGAAATGTGGAGACCGTTCGACGCTGGATTTGGTCGGGCAAGTTGCCTGCCCAAAAACTTGGCAACCAGCTATTCATAAAAAGAAGTGACCTTCAAGCCTTCTGTCAAAAACACGGGGAAACCAAGCAGAAAACAGTCAGCTTACTGGAATTTCTGGAAAAAGCCAGAACATTGCGTGAGCAAATCAGAAGCCGGACAGGAAGAACCTTTGATGTTACTGAACTTATAGAAGAATCGCGCAAGGATTTACTCTAAGTGAACGGCAGGGTATGTATTGATGCTAGCCTCGCTTTATCGTGGCTATTGCCCAGAGAGCGAAACGAGGCGACTGATACACTTATATTACAATGGCATGCCCAGGGAATAAAACTTATCACTGCTCCATTATTTCACGCCGAGGTGACATCAGTTCTTAGAGAGCAAGTCTACCACAAGAAACTCCTGCCACAAGAAGGAGAGCAGGCCTTTGTCACTTTCTTGCAGCTGGCAGTAGAAACTATAAACGAACAGGCGGTTTACACACTCGCCTGGGAACTGGCTAAAAAATTCAACCTCCCTAGAGCCTACGATATGCAATACTTGGCCGTCGCTGAACTAAAAGACTGCGAATTCTGGACCAACGACCGTAGGCTCGTTAACTCGCTCCAGGACAAAGTCCCCAGACTAAAATTAGCAGGTGATTACCGCCCTTGAAACAGAAATCTTGATAAAAGGTTTATAATATACTTGCCCCTGCGGCTCAGGCAAGAAATACAAGCACTGTTGTGGGAGGTGAAAAGAAATGAGAAGTTATCGTTTCACAGTAGTCGTGGAAAAGGATGAAGAGGGTTATTTCGCCTACTGCCCGGAACTCCAAGGCTGTTATACGCAAGGCAATACCTTTGAGGAGGTCATGACAAATATAAGAGATGCTATTAAGCTCCATATAGAAGACCGCCTAGCCAGCAATGAGCCTATCACCACATCAGAGATTGTTAGTCTTTCTAGTTTAGAGGTAACGGTTTGAGCCAGAAGCTGCCAAGAGTCACCAGCACTAAGGTTACAAAAGCTTTAGAAAAGCTAGGTTTCAGCCTTTCAAGACAAAGTGGGAGCCACAAGATTTATAAGAATGCCCAAGGCAAGAGGATTACTGTTCCATCTCACAAAGGCAAAGTTCTTCATCCTAAAGTTTTGAAAAGTATACTCAAGGACACAGATGTCAGCTTGGAAGAATTTCTTAAACTCTTATAGAATGATTAATGAGTTGAGACCTATGACTCAGGCAAAAATATAAGCACTGCTGTGGAAGATAAACGGAACGGAAGGAGGAAACATGAGCCAAATCAAAGAACCAGCAGAGGTTGAAATTAAGGTAGGTCTTTCTATTAAAGACGTGATTACTGCCCTACGAGGGTTAAATGACGAGGACAGAGAGTTCTTTATTGAAAACCTCCTAGCTGCGACCAGTCCTGAATATCTAGAAAGCATTAGACAGGCAAGAAAGGACTACAAAGAAGGAAAAACCGTCCCCTTTAAAGAAGCGCTCAAGGGATAGGTCGAGCCTGGATGAAATACAAAATCGTCTTCACCAGAAGGGCGGCAAAAGATATCTCTAACTTGGACCCAGAGGTTAAAGATAGAATTAAGGAGGCTTTGATAAAATACAGCGAAGACCCTTTAAGCTACGCAAGGAAAATGGTTGACCCTAGTTTAGGAACTTACCGATTCAGAATTGGAGATTACAGAATCATTTTCGACATCGCAGGCGAAGAAATCGTAATATTGCGTGTCGGGCACCGGGGGGAAATTTATCGGAGATAATGATGAAGCAGCAAAGCCACCCCTGCGGCTCCGGCAAAAAACAAACACTGCTGCGGAAGATAAGAGAAGGAGGTGAGCTTTGGAACGCGAATTTCACTTACTAATTTCACCAAAATTCTTTTCTAAGAGTCTCGAGTACGGTCTCTTCGGAGTGAGTGAGAGAAATTTGAACCAGCTTGCCAATGTCAGAAAAGGTGATATCGCCTTCTACTATACGGCACATAGGGTTGGGCCAAGGACAGAGGGGATAATATACGGTCCATTTGAAGTTATAAGTGGGGTATTCTTCAATGACCAACTCGTTTGGTCACCAGACCCCAAATATCGCAATAGGGATAAATATCCTTTCCGCATCAAAATTAAATATCTGGAAGAACATGTTTGCCTAAATCATGTACCCGTCCAAGCCTTTTGGGATCTCAGAGAAGAAGGAAAGATCAAGTCGATTATCGACAGTTCAGCTTTAATAGACAAGGCAGTATGTACCTTACTACACCAGGAAGGTATCCTCTTAATGCAAACCTTGCTACAGGCAAACCAGATCCCAGGAATAGACAGGTCTCCCTATAAGGGACATGCTTTTCAGCAAAAGGAAATTGACATTTTTAAGGCCAAAGGCAAAGAAATTCAAGAATTGAACATGGAAGCATATTTGGAGGCATACCTCCTTATGAATCCTCAAAAACTTCACCAACTTGCAGGCTTCAACGACTTCTCTGGCGAAAAATACCAAGTTGATATTTTAAATCAAGTAAGTACCTTCATAGCTGGAGGAGCGATTGACATTGTCTGCCTATATAAAAAACGGGTGCTCGATATATGGCTGACCCTCAGTGCCGCAGTATTTGAACTTAAAAAGGGAGTAATTGATCCCTACTTTGTTGACCAACTTACAAGATATATTGAATGGACTGCCCGACTAATACCAGGTGCCAAGCATGAGATGATTAAGGGAATCATTATTGGCCGGGATTTTGGAAAGCAAATACATGCCAGAAATGCTGTCATCGAAAGAATCGCAGACCTCGATAAGATATATTCTTTAAGTTGTTATATATATCATCTCCGTGACAAAGAAATTATCTTCGAAAGGCTAAAATAATACAGGAGTCAAAACATGCTTGACCGAGATGTTGTTGAAGAATTCCTCGACTGTAAATTTGAGGACATTGAACTGGAAATCCCTGAAGATGTAGACAAGCAAGCTCTTGTCGAAGCTTTTTGCCAATATACTGAGGATGACACTTACGAGTGGCTAAAGGACAACTTCAAGTCCTTCTTCGACCACGGCAACCCCGACTGGGAGCGGATAAGAGAGAAGATTAAAGCCTTACCAGTTGAGCACAATTAACGCTCAATTGAACACAAATTATATTCAACAACAGTAATCCAATGAAAAACACCGCTATTGCCAAGGTTTTCCAGGACATGGCTGATTTGCTGGAGCTTAAGGGGGAGAACCCGTTTAAAACCCGGGCGTACCAGCGGGCAGCCCGGACTATCGAGCACCTGCCTAAAGAAATTGAAATCATGCTCGAAGAAGATGAGGACTTGCAAAGCATCCCCGGCGTCGGCGAGGCAATAGCTAAGAAAACCATCGAGCTGGTAAATACCGGCAAGCTACGTGTCTACGAAGAGCTTAAGACTGAGTTCCCTGAAGGCATAACTACTTTACTCGAAATCCCCGGCATTGGCCCTAAGACGGCAAAGAGGCTCTCCACCGAGCTGGGGATTAAGTCCGTGGATGACCTGGAGCAGGCTATCACAGACGGTCGGGTTGCCGGGCTGTTCCGCCTCGGCGACAAGACAGCTGATAATATCCTCCAACAAATCCAAGCCCTGCGCCGCAAAGACCAGCGCATCCCCATAGGTGAAGCCCTACCTGTGGTGGAGGAAATTCTGAACGCTCTGCGCCACCTATCCGGCGTGAAGAACCTGACTCCAGCCGGCAGCCTGCGCCGCTTCAGGGAGACACTTGGCGATATCGACCTCATGGGCACCGCCGATAATCCAGAGGAGGTCATCGATGCCTTCGTTAGCCTAGCCCAGGTAAGGGAGGTGCTGGCCAAAGGCCCGACTAAAGCCAGCGTTATTCTCCCCGGCGGGCTTCAAGCCGATTTGAGAATGGTGGAGCACGACTCCTTCGGCTCCCTACTTCAGTATTTTACCGGCAGCAAGCAACACAACATAGCCCTGAGGACCAGGGAACAGAAAAGGGGACTCAAGCTGAGCGAATACGGCATAACTGACACCAAGACCAACAAGCTGGAGAAATTTGCCACCGAGGAAAAATTCTACCGCCGACTGGGCCTCCAATACATCCCACCGGAACTGAGGGAAGACCAGGGCGAAATAGAACTGGCGGAGAAAGGCGCCATCCCCAAGCTTATAGCACTCTCAGATATAAAAGGAGACATTCACGTTCACACCAACTGGAGCGACGGCCATGATTCCATCGAAGCTATGGCTCGGGCAGCTAAAGCCATCGGTTACCAGTATCTGGCAATCACCGACCATTCAGCTGGACGAGGTATCGCCCACGGATTAAACGAGGAGCGGCTGCGGCAGCAGATTGACGAAATCAAGCGGCTAAATCAACAACTTGAAGGAATCCGCCTCCTTACCGGCATAGAAGTGGACATTCGAGCCAATGGCAGCATAGACCTGCCTGAGGGACTTTTAGCCGACCTGGACATCGTGATTGCTGCCATCCACTCAGCTATGACTCAGAGCGAGGAGCAGATAACAAAGCGCATTCTGGGAGCTATTGAAAACCCGCACATTGACGTCATCGCTCATCCCACCTGCCGTCTTTTGGGCGAGCGAGAGCCAGTAGCCATAGACATGGAAGCCGTCTTCCGAGCCGCAGCCAAATACGATAAAGCCCTGGAAATAAACGCTATGCCCAGCCGACTTGACCTAAAAGATATCCATGCCTACCGGGCGCGGGAATTGGGGGTAAAGCTAATCATGGGCACCGACGCCCACAGTACTGCCCAGCTAGGCTTTATGCGCTTCGGCATTGGTGTGGCTCGGCGCGGCTGGTGCCAGCCCGAGCACATTCTAAATACCAAACCTGTGGAAGAAATACTGGCATTTCTTAAAAGATAATATATAGTGTGACCCTTCAAGGTCGCCTTCCTATAGCGAGTGTAGCCTCGACCCTTTAGGGTCGAGTTCACGAGGCTGAAGCCTCGTGGCTACATTACTGAACATTAAGATGGTTTTTAAAAATGCCACCAAAAGAGCCCAAAGATATCTCAAACACACAGGCTGGAGGCGATGCCAAGGCAATCGAGCATCTCAAACAAGCTGTAGCTGACGGCAAGCACTGGTATATAGCCTTGCTCGAGGCTATCAAGTTGTGGAAGAGCCATGAGGAGGATTATCACGGTCGTCACTACCGGTACTTGATTGATGGTGAGGCCTTTGATTGGCTATTACTGGCAGAGCGTCTAAGCGACGAAATAAGCGAGTCCATTCCAGAAAAAGAAAGAATCGACCTCCTTTTCTTCGACCTGCCGCCATTGGAGCTGACCAGAGAGAAATTTAAGAAACTAATCGGCCCGGCTAAATATCGAGCTTATCTCAATTATCTCTACGGCATCCTCGTCGAGGAAAACCTGATTTCGGCTGTGGTTGACGAGATTCGAAAAGAAAGATGGGCATCAGGCTTAAATAAGCATGAGGATATCCTCGATAAAGCATACCGCCGAATTTATGGTGACAATCAGCAATCGTTGCTCGATAGCTTCAGAAAAGAAAAACGATACCCAAAACGCAAATCTATAACTTTGAGTGAACTTAAGGAATTCACCTACTGGCTATTCAAATACCGATTAAAGAAGTGTGATAAGTCCCGCGTGGCCAGCGATACCAAAAAAGCCCTGATAAAAATGCAACGCAACCTGGCAGCCAAGAAACCACCCCTTTAAACATCCCAAGTAAATACCCACCTCCAAATCCCAAATTACAAGCACCAAATATCAAATAATATCAAAATTCCAAAAGCCAAATTAAAAACTATTGCAAAATGTAGGGACAGGGCTTTAGCCCTGTCCGAGACAATAGACAGACCTAAAGGTCTGCCCCTACTGTTGAGCGTAGTTGTGGCATATATAAGCTTCAAATCCATTCTACATCAGTTTTTGTTAATTCGCCTCCAGCATCACCAGTATTTAGAGTGCCGGCTGGCTCAATAAGCAATATTTTACATTCTTCTTTAGCATAGGGTTTATGCTCAATTCCCTTTGGAATAACAACCATATCACCTGTTTTTAAATGTAAGGATTTATCTCTTAGATCAATCTGAAAATTACCATCAAATACCATAAACACCTCATCTGTTTCAGGGTGGCTGTGCCAGATAAAATCGCCAAAGGAGCGGACTAATTTAAAGTGATAATCATTCATTTGAGCAATAATCTTAGGTGAAAACCGTTCACTGAATTTAGAAAATTTCTCTTCAAAATTTATTACTTTAATTTCCATTGTTTAACTCCCTATAAATAATAACCTTACAAAAAATATTACATTAGGGAATAATTACGCACAACTACCCATTTTCGGGGGATAAAAGGGCAATGCTTAGCTGAGTTGCGCCAGTTCCTGCTTCAATCTAAGCAGCTTGTCTTTACCAGCTTGAAGCTTGCCTCGCTCTTTATCCACAACCGCTGCTGGTGCCTTGGCCACGAAAGCCGCATCTTTCAGCCTTTGCTCCAGGCGATCGATTTCCTTCTCAACTGTACTGATTTCGCCTTCCAAGCGTTGCCTCTCAGTAGCCAGGTCAACCATGCCTGCCCAGGGTAAAACCACCTCCGCTTCCTTCAACACCAGAACCAGAGCTTTCTCGTCTTTTGCTCGCCGCTGATTGCGACCCAAAACAGCCAGTGGCCGGGCTTTGGCCAACGTCTCGATTGCCTCAGACTGCGAAGATATAGCCGTCTGAAGCTTATCGGCATAGACACGGGCCTCAATCCATTTGCTTGCAGCCACCTTGTGTTCAGCCCGCGCATTACGTATAGAGCGAATGATTTCTATAACTGACTCCATCGCCAGTTCAGCCTCGGGATTAATAAATTTCTTATCGGCAACTGGGTATGGTGCAATAATGATGGAGGCTGAATCAAGGCTTCCTTCGGGCAGGCGCTGCTTCAAACTCTGCCAAAGTTCCTCGGTGATGAACGGCATAAAGGGATGAAGAAGACACAGCGTCGTCTCCAGAACAAAGTCCAGTACAGACAAAGGTGAAGAATCTGACCGAGACAGGCGAATTTTGGCTATCTCAATGTACCAATCACAAAATTCACCCCAGAAAAAGTCATGGATTTGCCGCTCAGCCTCCCCAAACTGGAAATTGGACATCAACTCATCCACATTTGAAACAAGGTGATTAAGCCGACTCAAAATCCAGCGGTCCTCTATCGGCCCTGGCCGCTTTACCGCTAACTGCGCTAACGCCCCACTTTCTATCGGCTTAGCTTCGAGGCTTTGAAAGACAAATCTGGCAGCATTCCACATCTTGTTAGCAAAGTTGCGCCCGGTCTCCAATCTATGCGGGCCAATATTGATATCATTTCCCGGAGAAGTGCCGGTGGTTACGGCAAAACGAAGGGCATCAGTGCCATACTCTTCTATAGCATCGGTGGGATTCAGAACGTTCCCCCGCATCTTGCTCATCTTCTCCCCTTTTTCGTCCCGAATCAGCCCATGGAGGTAGACGGTGTGGAAGGGAATGTCACCCGTATCTTCCAGTCCCATCATAATCATACGGGCAACCCAGAAGAATAATATGTCATACCCTGTCTCCATAACCGATGTGGGGTAGAAATACCTCAAGTCCCCAGTATCCTCAGGCCAGCCTAAAGTCGAATGCGGCCATAACGCCGAGCTAAACCACGTATCCAGCACATCAGGGTCCTGAACGATATCTTTGGAGCCACAATGGCTACAGGTTGAAGGCTCATCAACAGCTACCGTCAGTTCACCGCATTTCTGACAATACCACACCGGAATCCTATGTCCCCACCACAACTGCCGGCTGATACACCAGTCACGTATATTCTCCATCCAGTTGAGATATACTTTGGTAAAGCGCTCCGGGACTATATCAATCCGACCGCCAATGACAGCCTTGATTGCCGCCGCAGCCAGTGGTGACACTTTGACAAACCACTGTTTGCTAACCTCGGGCTCAATCATAGTCTGGCAACGGTCACAGTGCCCCACTGAATGATGATGCGGCTCAATCTTCTCCAGCAGCCCAGCCTTTTCAAAATCAGCTAATACCTTTTGCCGACAGGTAAAGCGGTCAAGCCCAGCATAATGGCCAGCTTGTTCATTCATAGTCCCGTCAGGATTCAATATGTTTATCACCGGCAAACGCTGTCGCTCCGACATTTCGAAGTCCACCGGGTCATGACCTGGCGTAATCTTAACCGCGCCGGTGCCGAAGGTGGGGTCAACAGCGCTATCAGTAATTATCGGAATCACCCTTTCAATGACCGGTAGGACGACTTTCTTGCCAATCAAGTGCTCAAAGCGCTTATCCTCAGGATTTACCGCCACCGCAGTATCGCCAAGATATGTCTCCGGTCGAGTAGTCGCCACGGTGACAAAGCCATCACCATCAGCCGTGGGATAACGAAGATAATACAGATTGCCTGTTACGTCTTTATGCTGGACCTCCAAATCAGAAAGTGCCGTCTGACAGCGGGGGCACCAGTTTATAATCCGCTCTCCTCGATAAATCAGCCCTTTGTTGTATAGCCGGACGAAAGCTGTTCGTACCGCCCGGCTTGGCCCCTCGTCAAGAGTAAAGCGCTCTCGAGTCCAATCGCAGGAAGCCCCCAACCGCTGATGCTGAGAGGTAATTGACTGCCGTGATTTCTTCACCCACTCCCAGACACGCTCAATGAACTTCTCTCTGCCCAGCTTGTGTCGATCCAATCCTTCTTCAGCCAACCTTTGCTCCACAACCACTTGAGTAGCGATACCAGCATGGTCAACACCAGGCAGCCACAAGGTAGGCTCGCCTTTCATCCGGTGCCACCTGACCATAATGTCCTCCAGCGTAGCCGTCAGCGCGTGCCCCAGATGAAGCTCACCGGTAACATTAGGCGGCGGCATAATGATGACGAAGGGCTTCTTTTTGCGGTCTACCTTCGGGGTGAAATAGCCATGCTCCATCCAGAAGCGATACCACTTCTGCTCAATCTGACCCGGCTCATAAGCCTTTGCTATTTCAGTCATAACGACAAACCCCAGCTATAATTCCTTTTTCCCAAATGTAATGCGACCCTTTAGGGTCACCTCTCCAAGTGCTTTTCCCCTTATCAACTAACTTACTGCTAAACTATAAGTAGGGACAGACCTTTAGGTCTGTCCGTTGCGGAGGCTGTCCGAAAACTCTAACTGACAATTTCTCTCTCCCATTTTTTGGGAAAAGTTATAGCTACATTGGTGATACACATTAAACATGTAGCCCCGAGGCTTTAGCCTCGGGAACCCGACCCTAAAGGGTCGGGGCTACATTTTCGGTAACCTCCCTATTGGCTTCAATAATCAGGCCCAGAGCTTCACGAAGGTTTTCTCTCACTTCCTTCAGAGTCCTTCCCTGGGTATTAACCCCTGGAAGCTCTTCCATATAGCCAATATACCAGTTTCCCCTTTTTTCAATTACTCCAGTAAACTCTCGTGACATTTCTTCTCCTCACGCTTTCCTAAGGCGATACTTCTTCATAGGCTCAATGACCTCGATAACAAGTTTATCTCCTACTTTAAGCTCAGAATGCTTTTCAAACCACCCAGCCAGATTCTTATACATCCAGCAAATGCCAGACTTGTCCCTCCATATATAGGTTTCAAAAACGCCCGCGTCGGTAGCGATCTCAAATGGTTCCTTGAAATTTGGGAAAAAGGCACTATATTTCTGCTTAAAAGAAAACCAATGCTTCTCTAAATGCGAAGGGTGCAGAGTAACTTCGGCCCAGTCTGACAGTGGCAGAGGGACTATCGGTGAAGGTGGAGGCGGTTTCGCTTTAATATGCGATGGTTCAATCAACGGTTCAAACAAATGTGCATGAACAGCCAGACCAATACCTTGTCTAGTAAAAGTCCGGAGCTCGACAACTTTAGTTTGTAGTGATTTCGACACAATATCACAAACCTCTCTGAGTTCTTCCGTGACCTCGTTTATTACGACAACCAGCTTTGGTTTGATTGCTATGAGATTAGCCAAGAATTTGTGTCTTTCTGTTTGTTCGATCTTCGTCTTTACCCAAGCTGCCAAAACGGAATTATCAGCTACCTCATCATCTATCGCATTTACTATTTCATTCTGACTCCGAGGATTCTGTATTCCGTTGACGAACTTCGTAATTTGCGGAACAATATGCTCGTAGAGTGGATGCGTTGCTAGCTCTACTTCGACAATGTACCAACACGGTGCATTGTCGAAAGCAACCACGTATGCGTCTGGGATAGAACCAATACCCGCTCCGGTTTTCAATTTCTGTTTTAGGTCAAAATAACGAGCGTTCTCACCGAAAATATCCTGGGCATGCTCCTTCGCTATCCGTTCAAATTCATCTTCACTCGGTGGCGTCCACACTCCATATTTCACACCGTCAATCAGCAACATCTCTCGTCACCTCCCGCTTCTCTTAGCCATGATTCCTACCACCTTATCCAAAATCCTATCCGCTACTTCCTTCTTGAGCAAAAGAGGTAATTCCTCAATTTTGCCTGCGCGGTCGATTATCACCACCTGGTTGGTGTCAGCACCAATGCCGCTACCCTTAGATGTGATGTCATTGGCAATGATAAGGTCAAGCTGCTTCTTCTGGAGCTTCTCCTTGGCGTTGGCTACTAAATCTTCACTTTCGGCAGCAAAGCCTACTCGGAGGAACTTCCCCTTTACTTCCACGAGAATATCGGGCGTTCTCTCTAGTTCCAGAGTCAAGCTAGAAGCTCGCTGCCGCTTAATCTTGCTTTTAGAGACCTTCTTCGGGCGGTAATCAGCCACTGCCGCTGCCATAATCAAGGCATCAGCTTTATTTACAGCCTTTTTCACCGCCTGATGCATTTCCTGAGTCGTGCCAACATTCACCACATCCATACCAATCGGTTTTGGAAGAGCACTCGGTGCACTAATCAGCGCCACCTGGGCACCACGGTCTCTAGCTGCTTCAGCCAAGGCATAACCCATCTTTCCCGAAGAGCGATTGGTCAAGCAACGAACCGGGTCAACAGGTTCCTGAGTACCGCCGGCAGTGACCACAATCCGCTTGCCAGCCAGATCACCGCTTCTGCCTAACACTTGACGGATAGTGCCTAAAATCTCGTTTACATCAACCAGGCGTCCTAAGCCCCTTTTTCCTGAAGCAAGCCGACCGTAGCCCGGGCCAACGATAGTAAAACCACGAGCCTTCAGCTTAGCCAGATTATCCTGAGTAGCCTGGTTTTCATACATACGCACATCCATCGCTGGAGCCATGATAATCGGTGCCTTTGTCGCCAGCACCGTACAACACAGCATGTCATCAGCAATACCAGCAGCTATCTTGGCAATAATGTTCGCCGTAGCCGGAGCTATAACCACCACATCAGCAGCCTCAGCCAAAGCCACATGCTCCACACTGTACTCAGCGGCTAACTCAAACATCTTGGTAACCACAGGCCTGCCAGTAATGTTACGGAAGGTAAGCGGGGCTATAAACTCGGTGGCGGCTTCGGTCATAATAACCTCAACTTTAGCCCCCGCCTGAGTCAACTGGCTGGCCAATTCAGCAGCCTTATAAGCAGCAATGCTACCGGTTACCCCTAACACTACAGTTTTATCTTTCATCTCCATATACTAATCCTTAACCTCATTCATTTCGTAAATCAGGCGCAAGCCTACAAGCGTCAAGTCAGGATTTACCACCTCGATTACCGGTGTTTCCCGAGCTAGAAGCTCAGCATAGCCTCCAGTAGCCACCACCTTTGCCTTGCCTCCCATCTCCTGTTGAATCCGGGCTACTATGCCTTCGATTAACCCAGCATAACCGAAGACTATCCCCGACTGCATAGCCGCCACGGTGTTCCTGCCAACAGCCCGCTTGGGATGAGTCAATTCCACCCGAGGCAGTGCAGCAGTCCGAGTAAACAAAGCCTCGGTGGCAATAGCAATCCCTGGTGCAATAGCTCCACCTAGATAATCTCCATCTTCAGAAACAGCATCAAAGGTAGTGGCAGTGCCAAGGTCAATGACAATCACCGAACCACCGTATAGCTGGTGAGCCGCTACAGCGTTCACTACCCGGTCAGCGCCAACTTCCCTAGGGTTGTCAAGACAAATTCGCACCCCTGTCTTAACTCCAGACTCAACCACCAAAGGCAAAACTTTTAGATAGCGACGACAGACTTCCTCAAAAACGCCTACCAACGTAGGAACAACGCTACATAGTATTGCGTCGGTGATCTGTGAAGCATCTATACCCTGGCGGTCAAAAAGGTTGAGCAGCAGGCTGGCATACTCATCTGGCATGCGATGAACTCCGGTGGCCACCTTCCAGGTGGCTTTCAACTTGCTACCATCAAAAACACCTATATTAATATTAGTATTGCCAACATCAACAGTTAATAGCATGACACTCACCAAACCTCAAGATGTCTCTCCCTGTTTAAGTCTCATTATCACCTTAGGCAAGGCTGGCAAAAGGTCACCAGCCAACATACCTGCATCCCCCATCTCCCGCCTGACTACCTCCCCAGCCTCACCGTGAAGATAGACGCCACAAGCTGCAGCATCGAAAAGGGGTAAGCCTTGAGCCACCAATCCAGCAATTGTACCGGTAAGAACATCGCCAGTGCCCGCCGAGGCTAATCCTGGATTAGCTATTTGGCTGATTCTAGCTCGCCCGTCAGATGCCGCCACAACAGTGTATGCCCCCTTAAGCACCACCACCTTTCGCCACTCCATAGCCGCTTTCCGGGCAATCTCCAGACGCTGTTTTTGCACCTCCTCTACCGAAACTCCAACAAGTCTGGCCATCTCACCAGGATGTGGCGTAAGTATAGCATCCTGACCTAGCTTCTGCCACCAATTTGGTAGCTGAGCCAAAGTGTTCAGGGCGTCAGCATCAAGAACCAAAGCTGGAGAGGAACTTTGTGCCAAACCAAACAGAGTAGATTTGATGAATTCCACAACCTGTGACTTTTGCCCCAGCCCACACCCCATAAGTAAAACTTCGTAGCCCGGCAACAACTCTTTTAGAACAGATACTGCTTTAGAAGCGATTATCCCGGCTTCACTCTCCGGGAGAGGGACATAAGTTACTTCAGTCAGTTTTGCCGCTAAAATCGGCTGAAGACTTGAAGCAGTAGACAGGGTTACCAAGCCAGCCCCCACTCTAGCCGCCCCCATGCAAGCAAGATAAGCAGCTCCGATATAATTAATTGAGCCAGCAACTACCAGTACTTTGCCAAAGCTCCCCTTATTAGCACCAGGAGGACGCTCAGGCAACACTGATTTAACCCAGTCTTCGGTGATTAGCTCGGTCGGTATGTTTTCAGCCAGACTTGGTGGTATGCCGATATCAGCTATAATAACCTTCCCAGCTCTTCCGGCACCAGGAAAGCTAAATAATCCAGGCTTGGGATAACCGAGAGTTACAGTAGCATCAACATAAGGGCAGCTTGAGTCAACAGCCCCGGCGTCAGAATCGAGTCCTGAAGGCACATCCACGGCGATTACGAAAAGCTCGGGATTATTCTTCCTGGCCGTTACCACCCTGGTCAGCACTTCTTTAAAGACACCCTCCACAGCTCTACTTCCGCCCGTACCAAAGACGGCGTCGATTACCACTTCAGAAGAACCTAAGAGACTGTCCAATCTGGCGAAATCCTTATCCTGGTCAGCTTGAACAGTGGCTATATCGCGCTCCTGAGCTAGCGCCAGGTTCTTGTCACCGGCTGGGCGCTGGCTGCACAAATAAAGACTGACCTCAGCCCCCCAATCATCGAGGTAACGGCCTGCCACCAAGCCATCACCGCCGTTATTCCCCAGACCAACTATGACCAGGATATGCTTGCCAATAACACCGCCGATAAGCTTCTTCGTCTCCTCGGCTACAGCCCGCCCGGCATTCTCCATCAACGCTTCGGTGGTCAAACCGATGCTAGCAGCACTGCGGTCAATCTCCCACATTTGCTCCGCAGTAACAACCTTCATAAATCTAAACCGCCTTCCACAATCTATCCAATAATTCCGCCTGTCATTCTGAGGGAGCGAAGCGACCGAAGAATCTAGAGACCCTTCGCTGCCGCTCAGGGTGACAGCTAACATTTACTATTCATTACTTTTGCGCTGTGAACATCTCCAGCTCTCGGCTCATTGCCTGCCAATGTGTTCCCCGCCAATAGATACGATGACAGGACGGACACTCCATATACAGGCTCTGCGTCTCAAAAACGTAAGGCGGGACTAAATCACGCACCTCGTCTTTATCCCTCTCCACCAGGCTTTGATTACACTCGAGACAAATAGAGAACGGCCTAAACTGATAGTCCAAATCTAAAGCATCAGCAATCTGCCGCAATTGAGCCTTAGGTTCATCATCCTCAATGAGGATAGCCTTAAGTCTGCCACTGGTTACCAGCCGCCGTCTCATAATCTGCGTATCTTTAGTCAAAATCACCCTATTTTGCGCCAAGGCGACTTTGATCATCTTGCCATCATCTTCTTCCGTGAAAAGCAAGGCATCGTATCCCATTATCCTCAACCACTTCGCCAGTTTACCAACATTATTGTCAACGATAAACTTAATTTCCACAGCTTATCCAACCCAGCCGCTAAATTACCCTTAGAGGATTGAAATCAATCCCATAGTCGTAGACATCAACGCCTTCTTTTCTCTTCAAATAACCTACGACGACATAAGTTAACGGGGTAGCTATGACTTCATAGGCAGACTTCACCAGCCAATGGCTCAAAATCATAATGCCCAGCACAGAAAGTGGCAGCACGCCTACAAAAGCAATGATCAGGACAATTAAAGTATCGACACCTTGTCCCACCAAAGTGGAGCCGATGGTTCTCGTCCACAGCCACCGGCCTTCGGTCATTATCTTCATCCGGGCTAGGACAAAGGAATTGGCAAACTCGCCGGCGAGATAAGCTACAAAAGAAGCTAACAAAAAGCGAGGAGTGCTACCCAAAATGCGTTCATAGGCCGCCTGCGCCTCGAAAACCGGTGCTGGGGGTAACAGCTTGCCTATCCAGATAGCTAACACCGCAATTAAATTACACAAAAAGCCCAGCCAGATTACACGCCGCACCTGCTGGTAACCATAAACCTCCGTAAGCACATCACCGATGATATAGCTCAGAGGAAAAATTATTATCGCTGCCGGTAGTATTATGCCACCAATGCTTATCTGCTTAGCAATTATGATGTTAGCCGTGATGAGACAGGTGACAAAGAGAGCCACTACCACTACAAATCTATGAGAAACGGTCATTGTGAAAGCCTTCGCACCCAAGCCAGCCCTAGATCCAATGTCTACGACGGAAGAACCAGAGCATAGCCGCGGCAATACCGAGCATGATTAAAACTATTATCGCTAGAGGCAGAAAACCCTCTATTCTCCCACCGGGCAAATGTATATTCATACCATAAATGCTGGCAAGGAGAGTAGCTGGCGCCATAATTGCCATGACGATAGTCAATACCCGCATTATCTCCTGAATCCTATGTGATGTCAGCCAGTTGCTGGTGTCTGCCAACCCATCCACTACCTCCTTGCAGTCTTCCAGACCATCCCAAATCTTGCGAATATGGTCAGCAATATCGCCAAAATAGATGTCTTGATCCTCTCTGAAAAAGGGATACTCCTCTTTCTCTAAAGCCTCAACTACGCTGATTTGAGGATGAATAACGCGACGGAACGAGATAAGGTCTCTCCGGACTAGCATAATTTCACGAACCGTCTCCGGAACTGCCCTGGCAAAGATAAGGTCTTCCACCTTTTCGACGTTATCAACCACCTTGCCAAGAATCGGGAAACAGTAGTTAACCAGCCTATCAAGTATGTGGTAGAACAAAAAGCCTGAGCTACGGCACATGTTCTTATTGCGTGTCTCTTCATCAAGCTGGCATTCCTCAAAAAACTTGGCCAGCGGCTTTAAATCACCAGATTTGTGAATTGTAATTACATAACTCTCGCTTATGAAGATATCAACCTCACTGGGATGCGTCACCCGATTTTGTTTGTCGTACACAGGAAAATGAAGCACGATAAAAAGATGGTCAGGATACTCATCGATTTTAGGACGTTGTACTCGGCTCAGAACGTCATCTAAATTCAGCGGATGAAAATTGAAGTTCTGAGCCAGATATTCAACATCCTGGGCAGTCGGCTTTTCGATGTAAATCCAGGTCAACTTGCCACAGGTAATCAAATTTGTGTTTGACTTACTCTCTTCATCAACCAAAGGCATTGACATGATATACTGCCACCGAAGATAAAAATCTTGCCCTATTTTACCACAATTTGAGGTCAACAAAGAGGACTAAATTGGAAGGTGCTTATATGATTACAGGCACTAGCCCAAAAACAACACCTAATAAAGTTCCTTTGTCTCACAGGGGAAGGATTGGAATGACGATGAGTTTAGCTCAATAAACCCGCTCATCAACTATCAGTTTATGTAATTCGGGAATCACCCCTTTAGCTACAAATTCAACTCGGTCAACCTTGATCCTTACCGCGTCACTCACCACCTTGTTCAACTCTTTCGCCAGTTTCTCTTTATCAATCCCCTTCTCAGTCTCGAGCTCCACTTTTAGTGTCAGCTCATCTCGATGGCCATGCCTGGTCACCACCGCCTGATATTGGGCAACCTGTGAAAACTTGGCCATCGCCGGCCCAAGCTGACGCGGGTGGATAAACATGCCTCTGGTTCTTACAGCATCGCCCACTCTGCCCAAAAGCCGTGTTATGCGCAGAGCACTTCTGCCACAAGGGCAAGGCTCCTCAATCAAACCAGCAAGATCACCGGTACCAAAGCGTATCAACGGATAAGTCTCATCGATCGGAGTTACCACAACTTCACCCACCTCACCAGGACCAACTGGCTTCTCGGTTTCGTAGCTAATTATCTCTATTATAATATCTTCGGCAATGTGCATGCCATTCTTGGCACTACACTCAAAGGCTATCATACCGACATCGGCTGTCCCATAAGCATCCGCGGTTGCAATACCATATTTCTCTTCGACCATCTTTCTGATTGGCCCACCACCCATCTCACCACCAATGACAACTAGCCTGAGGTTAAAGTCTTTGCGGACATCAAAGCCCATCTCTTCAGCCTTATTAATGATATTCATAAAGAAGCTCGTAGTGCCATAGAACACGGTAGCTTTGAGATGATGCATGACCTGAACTTGAAGCTCAGTATTTCCCACACCCATGGGTATAACCGTAGCCCCGGCTCGTCTTAATGACTCATCGATGAGAAGCCCAGCCGGCACAAGGTTATACATCCAAGTATTGACAACGATGTCCCCTTTACCAAATCCCATAGCTTTGACCATATGGACATGTCGCCGCCAGTAAGTTTCACTCTGATGATGCGGGTCATAAATAGGGCCGGGAGAAACATATATCCTTTCCAAATCCGTTGCAGGAACAGTCACCAAGCCACCAAACGGCGGGTTGTTCTTATACAACTCCACAAGCTCATCCTTTCTAAGGATAGGTAAATTTTCCAAGTCCTTGATACCAGACACCGCTGATGGAGCAATGCCTGCTTTATCAAATCTCGCCTTAATTGTCGGAGCCTTCTCATAAGCAAAAGCGACCAACTCCCTTAGTCTACCATCCAGGTACTTCTGCCTCTCCTGCCGAGACATTTTCTCCACGACTTCAATTGGGGGTATAGATTCCTTAGCACTCATTGCTTTCCTCCTTTATACTTTTAAACGAAATTTTACCACCCAGAATCTAGCTAGTAAACTCTCTCGTCAACAATGCGTTTGGCTCCTTCAGGTATGGTGCCCTTGGCAACGAACTCCATGCGATCGAACCTTACCTTACATATATCCCTGAAATTCTTATCCAGAGCACTCTTCAGCTTCTCCTTATCAACAGCTTCATCGGCAAGCTCAACCTTAAGAACCATCTCATCCCTATGCCCAGGACGAGTGACCACTAGCTGATACTGCGAAATCTCAGGGAATCTAGAAATTGCTTCATCCGTCTGCTTAGGGTGGACAAACATTCCCCTCACCCTGACAGCATCACCTGACCTCCCCATTATCTTCGGTAGCCTGGGGGTTGTTCTGCCACAGCCACAGGGCTCATCAACAAACGTAGAGAGGTCACCTGTGCCGAACCGAATCAAAGGATAAACTTCATCGAACGGAGTCACCACCACCTCCCCAACCTCACCAGGACCAAGCTGCTTTCCCGTCGCCGGGTCTACTATCTCAACTATGGCATCGGTGGTAATATGCATGCCAGACTGCTTATCGCACCCTGTAGCTATTGTCCCAATATCAGCAGTGGCATAAGAATCTCCGCCCATACAGAAGATTCCATATTTTTCTTGGAACAACTTTCGTAGCGGCTCACCACCCATCTCACCTCCGACCATAGCCCACTTTAAGTTGAAGTCCTTCTTAAAGTCATAGCCCATCTCCTCAGCCTTATCTATAATAATCTTCAGGAAGCTGGGAGTCCCCACGAAACCGTGTACTTTGAGGTCATGCATAATCTGCACTTGGAGCTCAGTATTTCCCGTGCCCGTGGGAACAACGGTAAACCCCAAATTCCTAAGTGCTTGGTCGACTCCCAAGCCGGCAGGTGTTATGTGATATGACCACGTATTCATTACTAGTTGCCCCTTGCCAAAATCCGGTCCCATCCCAGCACCCATACCGAAACCTCTCTTGCGTTGCGGGTCGTAGATAGGGCCTGGTGATTGATATATCCTCTCCAGGCTGTCCATGGGCACGGCAAGATAGCCACCGAAAGGAGGATTCGCCTTTTGAAGGGCGACCAGGTCGTCCTTTCTTAACATCGGAATCTTTTCCAAATCCTTAACAGTACGAATGTCGCCGGGCTTCACTCCAGCCTTTTCAAACCGCTCCTTTACCGCCGGTGCCCTTTCATAGGCATAAGCGACTATTTCCCTCATCCTCCCTTCCAGATATTTCTGCCTCTCTTTCGGAGTCATCCTCTCCAACTCCTGAGGTGAAGGCCTAGATTCTTTCTTTTCCATGTCTCCCTCCCTCTTGTCAATTTAATGAAATCAATTATGCCTGATTTACCACATCTTCACAAGGCCGAGCAATATCAATCTCTTGTCTTACTTTCACACAGTATCTCACTCCATACAACTTGCTCGTGCATTTCACTATACACCTGAACTTGATTTACAGAGAGCAAAAGGCTATATTCTTATTACCAGAAAGTCACAAATAGGGATGGAGCAGAATGACTAGACTAAGTATTGGCAAAATCAGGGGCTTGCAGCAGATTTCGACACCTGAAGGAATCTTCATAATCTGCGCCATGGACCATAGAGGCTCTCTCAAGGCCATGATTGAAAAAGAGCAACTTGATGACCAAGCTGATTATCAGGAAATTGTTGAACACAAGCTAGAATTATGCGCTGCTTTAGCCCCCTATACCAGCGCTGTCTTGCTAGACCCTAATTACGGTGCCGCACAGTGCATCTCTGGAGGAGCCCTTCCCGGGCACACTGGGTTACTGGTCAGCATCGAAGCTACTGGCTACGAAAGTGACTCACGAGGACGAATAACCACTTTACTCAACGGCTGGAGTGTAGAAAAAATCAAACGCATGGGTGCCTCAGCAGTCAAACTCCTGGTCTATTACCGACCTGATTTGACTGAAATTGCCAATAGCCAATTAAAAACAATACAGATGGTGACAGAAGAATGCCTGAAGTACGACATTCCTTTCCTTGTTGAACCAAAAACCTATCCAACAAAGGGAGAGGATACAGAAACACCCGAATTCACTGCTCGGAAACCAAGTTTGGTAATTGAAACCGCCCGCCAGATTACGTCTTTGCCAATTGACGTACTTAAAGCAGAATTTCCTGCCGACCTGAAGCACGAAACAAGCAAGGCAAAACTTCTCGAGCTCTGCCAGCAATTGAACGAGGCTTCCCGAGTGCCCTGGGTTATCTTAAGCGCGGGCGTGGATTATGAAACATTTCGAAAGGAAGTGAAAATCGCTTGCCAGGCAGGTGCTTCTGGATTCCTCGGCGGCCGCGCTATCTGGCAAGAAGCTATATCTTTTACAGACAAGAAGGAACGAGTAAAATTCTTATCAACAACTGTGGCTGACAGGCTAAAGGAGCTGGCCGAGATAGCTACGAAATATGCAGTCCCCTGGTATCGCAAACTTGGCTTTGAGGCTCATGAGTTGGCTGCCATCCAAGAAAATTGGTACATGAATTACTGAGGTAAGCAGAATGTCTCTCGATATCACACACAATCCATACCGTAGGACAAAAATAGTCTGCACTATAGGGCCGAGTACCAGCTCAGCCTCAATGATAAAAGAGCTACTTCAAGCTGGCATGGATGTAGCTAGAATCAACTTCTCACATGGCACTCATAAGGAGCACGCGAGCTACATAAGAACTCTTCAACAAACAGCTAAACAAGCCGGTGTACCGCTAGGTATAATGCAAGACCTGCCTGGACCGAAAAATAGAACCGGCAAGCTTAAGAGAGGCAGCGTTGAACTTAAAGAAAACGCCGATTTCATCCTCACCACCAGGGAAATTCTAGGAGACGAACAGAGAGCATCTGTAGGCTTGCCCGACTTGCCAAGCATCGTCAAGCCCGGCGACATGATATTCCTCGATGATGGCGCCATAGAGCTAAAAGTAGTAGCCACAAGCAAAACTGAAGTCAGTTGCCAGATAGTAACTGGCGGCAAGCTTGGTGAGGATAAGGGTATAAATATCCCCGGCATAACCTGGGACGCCCCCACAATCACCGAGGAGGACTGGAGTCACCTCCTGTTCGGTTTGAAACATAATGTAGACTTTGTAGCCTTGTCTTTCATCAGAGAAGCCAACGATGTTATCAAGGTAAGAAACTTTCTCCAAAAAAGGAAAAAGACCCCAGCGCTCATCGCAAAAATTGAGAGGCGCGAAGCTCTGGATAATCTCGATGGAATACTGGAAGCCGCTGATGGCGTTATGGTCGCCCGTGGCGACCTTGGTATCGAGATTCCCATACAAAGGGTGCCCATAGTTCAAAAGGAAATTATTCAGAAGTGCAACCGCTTGGGCAAGCCAGTTATTGTAGCTACTCAGATGTTAGAGTCAATGGTAAATGCACCACGACCTAGCCGAGCTGAGGTCACCGATGTAGCCAACGCCATCTTCGATGGTGCTGATGCTCTCATGCTGTCAGAAGAAACCGCTGTTGGTAGCTACCCAGTAGAAGCCGTATCTATGATGTCGCAAATTGCTTTAGAGGCAGAGACAGCTTTACCGTACGAGGAAATTCTGACCAACAAAGGCAAAGACCTCCAACCTCAAACTGACGATGCCATCAGTTACGCTGCCTGTCATACTGCCCATCAACTGGGGGCAGCAGCAATCATTGCCTTCACTTCATCAGGAAGCACTGCACGACGCGTCGCTAAGTATCGCCCAAGAGTGCCAATTTTAGCTATCACCCCTAGTCAAGTAACCCAGAGGCAATTGTCACTATCCTGGGGAGTACGCGCCTTTCAAATTCCCGAGCCTTCAAAAATAGCCGTGTTATTCACCCGAGGCGCTAGAGTAGCCAAACGAACTGGATTAGCTCAGGATGGCGACCTGGTTGTTATCACCGGAGGTGTGCCTATAGGCATCTCCGGCAGCACCAATCTACTGAAAGTGGAAAAGGTAAAATGATTGCCACGGTGACTTTGAATCCGAGCTTGGACAGAACAGTTACCGTAGAGGAGTTGGTGGTAGACGAAGCCAATCGGTGGACTAGCTTGCGCCGAGACCCAGGCGGCAAGGGAATCAATGTCTCCAGAGTCATTCACGAACTCGGTGGTGAGACTGTTGCCTACGGTTTCATCGGCGGCATTGACGGCGAAACACTAAAGCACCTCCTTAAACAACATGAGGTCCCCTTCGACTTTACCTCCATTAAGGGCGAAATAAGGAGCAACTTTATCATCACTGATTTGAAAACTCGCCGCCAAACTAGAATTGACGCTCCAGGACCACACATTTCCAGAGACGAACTCGGAAAGTTAATAGACAAAATAACACACATCAAACCAAAACCTGATTTCCTTGTCTTCGCCGGCAGTGTTCCCCCTGGAGTACCTGATGACATCTACCGACAGCTAATAGAGGAGGCTCGAAAGAGCGGCATAAAAACTGTGCTCGATTCGGATAATAAATGGCTAAAAGAGGGAATAAGGGCTAAACCAAATGTTATTAAACCAAACGTGCATGAAGCCGAAGAGTTGCTCGAAGTACACTTAAGAGATGAAGCAGCAATTATTGAGTCGGTGAAGGCTCTAGTCAACCGAAGCATCGAAGTTGCAATAATCTCCCGAGGCAAGGATGGACTCATAGTCGCCAACGGGGAAAAGATTCTAAAGGTAATATCGCCTCAAGTAGAGGTTCGTAGCACTGTAGGTGCCGGTGACTCAACTATCGCTGGGCTGGTGCTAAAACTAAGCCAGGGGCATGGGATTGAGGAAGCCTCTCGTTGGGCAGCAGCGGCAGGAACAGCAGCCACCTTAACCCCCGGTACCGAGCTTTGCCGCCGGGAGGACGTAGAAAGACTTCTCCCCCAAGTTAAAGTAGAAAGGCTATGAAATTTAGAGGCTTGCCCAACTGTGCCCGGTCACACGTGAGTGACAATTCTGCAGGGAGAAATCCCAATCTACGCTAATCCGTTAATTGGTCTGTCAACTCAACCAAGTTAGTCAAGTATCTCCTACACTTCGTTTGTCGCTTTCTATCAAGGTAGAAAGCTTGGATACCTACCTCCCTTGGGGCGACAAAATCAAATTGCCAGTTATCGCCAACATGAACTACCTGCCCAGGCTTAACCCCCATCGTCTGACACATTTTCAAGTAAAATTCGGATGTCTTCAGCTGCTTGTAATCTGTTAGCGAGGAAAAAATCCTGGTGAAGTAAGGCTCAATGTCCTGAAGAAGATGACTCAGAAAATCTCGTGTTGACCCAGAGGCTACAACGAGTTTATACCTTCCACTTAAAGACGCCAGCACTTCTTTAACTTCAGGATAATAGCAAACTCTGCTACTACATTTTTCCATAACTGGGTCAGGAATGCCTAAACCAAGCGTATCAAACCAATATCGCACATCATACCATTCCAACCTCTGGTCACCTACTTTCCCGTATTCCGCCTCGACGGTCTTCCTAGCCAGCTCGAAATCAATACCATTCTTTTCAGCATAGTGTTCAGGAATGGCTTCGAACCAGACGGCATAGCTGAAGGCTGGAGTTACCAGAGTACCTTCGACGTCAAAAGAAACTATCTTAATATCATTCTGCTTAGCCATTGACATAGTAAAGATGTTAGCACTTTTACAGTGCCGAAGTCTACGGATAGTGTACCACCTGTTCAGGCTTTCCTTTGGAGGAGAGACGTGTCCTAAATGCACGTAGCCACGAGGCTAAAGCCTCGTGGGCACGACCCTAAAGGGTCGTAGCTACATGAGTTGGTGCATGGCCGGACTAGTCTATTATTGGAAATCTCGTCCCATAAAGTTTAAAATAAGCAGAAGCAAAAATGATGGACTTAAATTACCGAATCGCCAAGCAGAAATTAGCCGATTATTCTTTTGAGCTAGGGCCAATAAGGCCACCTAGTGAAGCCTATTCATTATTAATAAGGGCAACTAGAAACTGTCCATGGAACCGATGCCAATTCTGTCCCGTCTATAAAGGGCAAAAATTCGAACTTAGACCGGCTGAAGATATAATCAAGGATATAGAAACAGCCAAAGCCATCTCCGACGAGATAAAGGAGCTTATCTGGAGAATGGGCTATGGCGGTCGACTCAGGGATGTGGCTGCAACAATTTATAACGGATATCAACATAATGCCAGCATCCGCAACGTGGCTCTATGGCTGTGGGCAGGTGGCGAATCCGCCTTTCTTCAAGATGCCAACACCGTGATAATGAGGACGCCTGACTTAGCCAGAGTAGTATCCTTCCTAAAGCAAGCTTTCCCCGAACTGAAATGGATAACTTCCTACACCCGTTCAAAAACTGCCGCCAAGAAGTCGCTAGAAGAATTGAAAGAGCTCAAAGATGCCGGGCTTTCCCGATTACACATCGGGCTGGAAAGCGGCTCTAACCTTGTACTCAGTTATGTGGAGAAAGGAGTCACTGCTGAGGAACATATCGTAGGCGGCAAAAAGATGAAAGAAGCTGGCATTTCATTATGTGAATATGTTATGCCCGGACTTGGTGGCAGGAAAATGTCATCAGACCACGTTATCGGGACAGCCACGGTTCTAAATGAGATTGACCCTGATTATATCAGATTACGCACCCTCCATATCCATCAGGGCGTGCCTTTGTGGTCAAAAGCAGAAGCCGGCGATTTTGAACTCCAAACAGAAGACGAGGTGGTAGAAGAAATCGGCAAACTCATCGAAAAGCTCGAAGTCACCAGCGAGCTCAAGAGCGACCATATATTGAATCTCCTACCAGAAGTAGAAGGTAAATTCCCAGAGGCAAAAACAGCCTGCCTAGCTACGATAAACAGATATCTAGCATTACCGTCCAAGGAAAGGCTCAATTTCAGGCTGGGCCGAAGAGCTGGCTATTATGAGAAACTGGACGACCTTTACGACGCTCATAAGCATCAGAAGGTTGACGAAGCTATCAAGCGTATTACCTCAGAAGCCCCAGACAGTGTCGATGAGGTGATCCTTCAGCTAAAGGCAAGCTTTATTTAGAAGTAAGTATCTTATGTCAAGTAAAGGTTTCCTTAATCTCAATCGTTTCAAGTCAAGCAAGTCAATAAAGCAGCAAACGAAGCGAAGAGCAGACAACAGTCGAAATAAGCCAACAAAAAAGGATAGCTACGGCCACAGCAGCATAAATACAAAATCTAGAGAGGTTGATAGATGAAAAAACTTACAATCCTTTTAACCTTATCACTGATACTGATTACCTTGACCGCAGGTTGCGCCAAAGGCGAGATTAAAGAAAATGGGGGGGTCTCAGTCAGAGGTATCTTTATAGAGGGAGACTCAGGCGGCGATGCCGAGACATTGAACTGGATTCTAGCTGCTGATGCTACCTCCTTCAGCTATGTGGGACACACTCTGGACCCGCTGGCAACTTACGATAACCAGCTCAACATTCAACTGCGTTGTTTAGCTAAGGATGTAGAAGTATCACCAGACGGTTTGGTTTACACCGTAACCATCAGAGGTGACCTCAAATGGAGCGATGGCTCACCGGTTACTGCAGAAGATTATGTGTACACCTTAAAGAATCTTATGTTCTCTGACTGGCTGAACTACCCATACAAAAGCGATTGGCAGGAAGAAGTGGACGGTAAGACAGTTTTCGTGACGCCAGAAGTAGTAGACGACACCACCTTTATCATTACTCGTCAGACAGTCGACCCCGAGTTTGTCTACACAATTTATGACCTGACACCCTATCCCAAATACATAGCCACACAATATGAGGGGGATGTTCAAGCTTTCACCCAAGCCACAGAGTTCAATAATCTAACCTATACAGGTAACCTGGGGCCATATCGCTTTAAAGAATGGGTCAGGAATGACAGGTATGTAGTCGAGCGAAACCCCGAATATTACCTCGGCAAAGACGTTGGAGCTCCCTACTTTGAGCAATATATCACCAAGCTCTTTGGCACCTCAGCCACCAGACAGGCAGCTCTGGAAGCCGGGGACATAACTTACACCGGTATCGAGCCGGAACAGGCGAACAAGTTCAGGAATCTACCACACGTTAAAGTGTATACCGTGCCCACTTCAGGCTACACTCTGCTGGCTTATAACCACAGAGCTAATGGCTGGGATGGACTTAAGAACAAGACAGTTAGACAAGCCCTGTCCATGGCAATAAACAAGCAAGCAATCAGTCAGGCAGTCCTTCTCGGTTTTGCCGAGCCTGCCTTTAGCTTCATCCCAAAAACCTCCCCGTGGTACGTAGAAGAAGGCATCGTTAAATACGGAGTTGTCCCTCTCCACGACAAACAAAAGGCGGCTGAGCTTCTTTACCAGGAAGGCTACGGGATTAAAAAGGATAATGGTACCATAAAGGTTACCGACAAGGAAGGTAAGCCTCTACACTTAATCCTGGCAGTCAACACAGGGAGCAAACCCTCCGAAGACATGGCTTTCTTTGTGCGAAAAGAACTTATAGCCCTGGGAATAGAAGTGGAAATCAAACTTGTACCCTGGGCAACCCTTTTAAGACAGTATGTAATGAATAAAGTTCCGGACTCAAAGCAGGAACCTACATATAATAATGGCCCTGAAGCAGTTAGCCAGGAGCGGTGGGACATAATTTTGATAGGATTTAATACCGACCTGCTGGCTCCGTCTGGCAGCCATGTTTTCTTTGCCTCCAAAGGTGGCCTCAATTTCCTTGGCTATTCCAACTCCAAAGTCGATGAACTATTCAACCGAGCTAAATCAAAGGAATCGCTAGACAAAGAGACAAGGCGACAAGTTTACGCTGAACTATCCCGGCTTCTGTCCGAAGAACAGCCTGTCGATTTCCTGGTTTTCCATAGAGCCAACCGTGGTTTCCAGAAGAAAGTCATGGGCATAGAGCCCGGCATAAATATGGGCTATAACTATCACCTGTGGTACTTTGAATGAAGTTTCATTTTCTGTCATTCTGAGCAAAGCGAAGAATCTGGAGTAGAGCGACCGAAGAATATTGCCCTTGCCTAGTTCGTGGTGACGAGGTAAACACCATCTATGGGAAAAAGCTGGCTCAGAGACTACATTATTAAAAGGCTCATCTACTCTGTAATCATCGCCTGGGGTATATTAACCATCACATTCGTCCTGGTCAGGGTCGGTCCCAGTTCGCCGGCCGACAAATATTTAGCCAACATAGCTGCCCGCGGACAGGACGTCTCACAGGTAACAGCCGCCATCGAAGCTAGATACGGCGTTGATAAGCCCATATTCCAGCAGTATGCAGACTATATGGGCAACCTGTTCCAAGGGAACTGGGGATGGTCTTTCAGCACCTCGATGCCCGTAATCGAGCTAATCAAAACTCACTGGATTTATTCCTTTCAACTCATACTGTTGAGCAGCCTATTTGCTGCTTTCCTTGGCATCTTAATCGGCATTTACTCGGCGGTCAAACAATACACCAAAGTTGATTACGCCTTCACCTTTTTCTCCTTTATCGGAATATCAATACCCAACTTCTGGCTTGGTGTCATGCTAATCCTTGTATTCTCAGTAAAGCTGGGGATATTCAAGACTTACTATGACACCACTTTACCCCTTTTCTCCCTCGACAATCTAAAAGCGCTGGTGCTGCCCATTATAACCTTAGGCACAGGAATGCTAGCTGGCTATGTCAGATATACCAGGTCAGCCATGCTGGATAACTTGAGAAAGGCGTTTGTCACCACCGCCCGAGCCAAAGGCTTGCCGGAGCGAACTGTCATCGGCAAACACGTCTTCAGAAACGCTTTACTGCCCCTCGTCACCATAATAATGTTTGATTTAGGCAGCATTGTTTTCGGTGGAGCTTATCTCACTGAAATCATCTTCGGCATCCCCGGACTGGGGCAAATATCCTTTAATGCCATCTTTGCCAATGATTATCCCGTAGTAGTAGCTGTAACCATTATCGGGACATTTATAGTGCTACTGGTCAACTTGGTGACCGACGTTACCTATACTTATCTTGACCCAAGGATAAGATATGACTGAAAGGCTACGAGATAAAGTCAGAAGAATTAGCCAACCTCTATACAGCAACGCGCGGCTGATTAATTATTATTGGGAAAGGACACGGAGAAACAAGTTAGCCGTCTTTGGCCTGGCTTTCATAATCTTCTTGATTTTATTGGCTCTAATCGGCCCCTTCTTTACCCTGGACCCGACGGCGGTCAATTTCGAAGAAAAAAACATGCCACCCGTAGGTTTTACCATCGAGCAATCCGTCTATAACATAGAGACCGATGAATTTACTACGAAAGAAATCCCTGGAACTTGGAAGCACCCACTGGGCACAGATAGCAAAGGCCGCGACATGCTGGCAATGATAGTCTCCGGAGCCAGGGTGTCTTTACAAGTTGGCCTCATCGCCACTGGCATAGCCATAATCCTGGGAACGATTATCGGGGTGCTATCAGCCTATCTGGGCGGCTGGGCAGACAACGTCTTGATGAGATTCACTGACGTTATGATGACCTTCCCCTTCTTCCTACTGCTGGTGCTCATAGTTTTCATTTTTGGCCCAAGTCTGGTTTTCATAGTGCTGGCAATAGGACTGACCGGCTGGACAGGCACTGCCAGGTTGATTAGAAGCGAAGCTCTATCGCTTAGGACACGAGAGTTCGTCATTGCCGCTAAAGCCCTAGGCGCCAGTGATAACAGAGTCATCTTCCGCCACCTCATACCTAATGTCATCAGCCTCATTATAGTCATAGCCACGTTATCTATCCCAGGGGTAATTTTAGCTGAAGCTGCTTTGAGTTTTATCGGCCTAGGTGACCCGACAGTGTCTAGCTGGGGGATAATCTTGGAAGCCGGTCAACATAGCCTGAACACTGCCTGGTGGGTAGCTGTGGAGCCAGGAATCATGCTTTTCCTAACAGTTCTCGCTTTTAACTTTTTGGGTGATGGGCTGAGAGACGCCTTCGACCCCAAGAGCAACGTATGAACACCGTGGACAATGCAATTTTGAAGGTTAGCAATTTAAAGACATACTTTTTCACCCGCCGTGGTATAGTCAAAGCGGTGGATGGCGTTGACTTTGAGCTCAGGCGCGGTGAATGCCTCTGCCTCGTTGGCGAATCCGGCTGCGGCAAAACAGTGACAGCACTATCTATTTTGCGCTTATTTGATAGCCCGCCAGGGAAAATAGTAGATGGTCAAATAAGCTACAACAGCTTGGATCTAGCTGAATGCTCCTCAAAGCAACTGAGGCAAATTAGAGGCAAAGATATCGCCATAGTCTTCCAGGAGGCACAATCTGCCTTGAACCCGGTATTGACTATAGGTGACCAAATAATCGAGCAAATAAAGCTTCACCTGCCATTAGATCACGGCAAGGCTAGAGACAGGACTATGACCTTGCTCAACGAAATGGGCATACCCTCGGCAGAAGGAGTGATGAGCTACTATCCCCACCAGTTATCTGGCGGTATGAAACAGAGGGTACTGATAGCTATGAGCCTGTCCTGCAACCCGCAAATCCTCATCGCTGACGAACCAACCACCGCCGTAGATGTAACCATAAAGGCTCAAATACTAGACATATTCCGCGAGCTAAAGGCCAAGAGACAAATGTCTACCATCTTCATAACCCACGACCTAGCAGTGGTGGCTGAAATAGGAGACCGAGCCGTAGTCATGTACGGGGGTAAAGATGTCGAGACAGCACCGGTCTCCGAGATAATCAGTAATCCGAAACATCCATACACTTCCGGCTTAATCGAATGTCTGCCCGATGTCTCCAAAACTGCAGACAGGCTGGCATCAATTCCTGGAACAACACCCAACCCCCTCGAAATGCCTCAAGGTTGCGTCTTCCACCCCAGATGCCCCAAGGCAATGAAGATCTGCAAACAGCAAGAGCCACCAGAAATTATCATTTCCAAAGAACACAAGGTAAGCTGCCATTTATACACATGAAACAAATGCTAAATCACAGGTTATTACAAATAAGAAATCTTAAAAAGTATTATCCAGTGACTGCCGGCCTATTCTCCCGGCATATCGGAGATATAAAAGCCGTAGACGGAGTAACTTTCGACATTAAAGAAAGGGAAATCCTCGGCTTAGTAGGAGAGTCAGGATGCGGCAAATCAACCCTGGGCAAAACAATTCCCAGACTGGAGGAGCTAACCAGTGGAGAAATCCTGTACAGAGGAAGCGATATTGCTAAGCTAGACAAAAAGGGGCTCCGGGAACTAAGGAAGGAAATCCAAATAATATTCCAGGACCCCGATGCCTCACTCGACCCCAGGATGACTGTTGGTGATTCTATATGCGAACCCCTGATTGTCCATAATATTGGCGATGAAAAGAAACGAATGGAAAGGGTAGATGAGTTAATGGAGCAAGTTGGGTTGGAAGCCAGGCAGGCTAACCTGTATCCACATGAGTTCAGCGGCGGTCAAAAACAGCGTATCGGCATCGCTCGTGCCCTAGCTATGAACCCAAAGCTCATCATTGCCGATGAACCAGTGAGCGCCCTAGACGTATCCATACAGGCTCAGATTCTAAACCTGATGATGGACATTCAAGAAAGGTTTGGGTTAGCTTATTTGTTTATCGCCCATGACCTATCCGTGATAAAGCACATGGCCCACAGAGTAGCCGTAATGTACTTAGGAAAAATCGTTGAGCTGGCCAGCAACAAGGAAACCTTCGATAATCCTCTCCACCCCTACACCGAAGCGCTGCTTTCAGCGGTCCCCAGTTTCAAGCCAAAAGACAAAGACAGAATATTATTGCGTGGCGATGTGCCCTCTCCCCTCAACCCACCATCCGGCTGCCATTTCCACCCCAGATGCCATCGGATACTGCCGATTTGCAATCAACAAGAACCAGAGCTAGCTGAAGTATCCGAAGGTCATTTCGTCGCCTGCCATCTGTACAGGCAGCCATGTCCCCCTTGAGGTCGCACTTCTATCAAACCGAATGTAGTTGCGACCATTTAGGGTCGCTTTGGGCAGGGCTAAAGCCCCATAGCTACATGTTCAGTGCTACAGGTCTAAAGACCTGTCACTACATTTTGGTGAACTAAACAAATTCAAAACCTCAACAGGCTGTCCGAAAATGTAGTCCCGACCCTTTAGGGTCGGGCTCCCGAGGCTAAAGCCTCGGGGCTACATGTTTAATGTGTATCACCAATGAGCTATAATTTTTCCCACAAAGTGGGAGAGACAGA